>NZ_JAXCLE010000004.1:0-219500 GCF_037027585.1 Solibacillus ferritrahens
AGTGTCGGCGGTTCGATTCCGTCCAAACCCACCATTTATGCGGGTGTAGTTTAGTGGTAAAACCTCAGCCTTCCAAGCTGATGTTGTCGGTTCGATTCCGATCACCCGCTCCAGTTTTTAATAAGGGCCTATAGCTCAGCTGGTTAGAGCGCACGCCTGATAAGCGTGAGGTCGATGGTTCGAGTCCATTTAGGCCCACCAAATATTTCATTATTCCGAAGTAGCTCAGTTGGTAGAGCATCCGGCTGTTAACCGGCAGGTCGCAGGTTCGAGTCCTGCCTTCGGAGCCAAATAGGCCCGTTGGTCAAGTGGTTAAGACACCGCCCTTTCACGGCGGTAACACGGGTTCGAATCCCGTACGGGTCATTTTAAAGCATGTAGCATAGGCTGCATGCTTTTTTATTTTTGTCAGGAATATGATGCAATTGCTAATCATTTTTTTTGTATAAAAAAAAGACAAAAAATAAAATTTTATTGAAACATAACATACATATTGCCAATCCATACTATAAACAATAATCGAAAAATAAATTCATTTTAACATCTTAAGGTTGAGTCTCAATAAAGTTCCTCCTATATTGGAAGCCTTCTATAAAGTGAGGGTTAAATAGCCACAAGTGGTATTAAATAACCACATATATTATTTGAAAATAACTTCCTTTCTATTCTAAAAAAACTATAATAAATAGCGGGAGGTTAAAAAATGAATAAAATATTTAGTGTATTACTAACGTTGATTCTTATAATATCAATGTCTTTACCAGCAACTGCTGCACAGGCGAAGCAGGTCTTTACAGATGTACCACCAAAGCATAGTAACTATAATGATATAGCTTATTTATTAAATAAAGGTATTATTTCTGCCGACAAAAACGCGTATGGTGTGAAGGATATTGTGACGCGTGAGGAAGTAGCAGTCATGGTAGCAAAAGCTGTCGGACTGGATGGTACAAAACGTGCCACGAAATTTAAAGATGTTCCAAAATCACATGCCAATAGTGGCTATATTCAATCTGCTGTGGAAGCAGGAATCATCAACGGTTATACAGATGGTACGTTTAAGCCGACGGCAAAAGTAACGCGTGGACATATGGCGGCGTTTATTGCACGTGCATTCGATCTGCCAAACGGTACGAAAACTTTCAAAGACGTGAAAAAAGGTCATACTGCATATGAAGCAGTGAGCCAATTAGCAGCAGCAAAAATAACAACCGGTTATGAGGATGGTACGTTTAAGCCGGCCAATAATTTAACGCGTGCACATATTTCTGCCTTTTTAGCACGAGCAGTGAAGTATCAGGAAAACCTAAATTCATCAAAAAAAATGAAAGTTCACTTTTTAGATGTAGGACAAGGGGATTCGATATTCATTCAGGCGCCAAATGGTAAAACAATGCTTATAGATGCCGGGACAAAGGAATATGGCAATACAGTTGTTTCGTACTTAAAAGCACAAAATGTGAAGAAGCTCGATTACATTGTCGCAACCCATCCTGATGCAGATCATATCGGCGGGTTAAATGCAGTCATTCAAGCATTTCAGGTAGGGGAATTTATCAACAGTGGTAAATCCCATACAACGGTGACGTATGAGAAATTACTGGAAACTGTTTTAAGTAAAAATATCCGCTATAAGGAACCAACTGTAGGGGAAACCATTAATTTAGATAGTGAAGTAAAAACACAAGTATTAGCAGTCGATGCAAAGACAAGTAACACAAACGATGCATCCATTGTATTGAAGCTTACGTATAAAAATGTATCATTTTTATTAATGGGTGATGCTGATACTGAAGTAGAGGCACAAATCTCAAAGGCATATAATGTGTCGGCAACTGTATTAAAAGCGGGTCATCACGGATCAAGTACAAGTAGCTCACTGTCATTTTTACAAAAGGTTAAGCCTGAAGCGATTGTTTTAAGCTACGCAAAAGACAACAGCTATGGTCATCCACATAAAGAAGTGATGGCAAATATTAAAACAATCGGTACAAAAGCTTATGCAACAGCGGAGACAGGTACAATTGTTACTACAACAAATGGTCAAACCTATTCGATTAATGCAAAAGAGTTAATTGTACCGACAACAACACCAACAACGCCTACCAAACCAACAGGTAATGTAAGCTCAGGTACTTATGTTATTCCAGGAGCACCAACTTCATTTAAAAACTGTACAGAAATGCGTAAATATTACCCTTCTGGTGTCAAGTCATCTCACCCTGCCTATGCAGCAGCAAGAGACGGGGATAAAGATGGTTGGGCTTGTGAGTTAAAATAATTATTATGAAAGGGATGTCCGGAGTTCGGATATCCCTTTTTTGAGTTGAACAATTTTAAAGCACCAAATGCCTAATGAGAAAGGCATTGGTGCTTTTTATGATGAATATCAAAGTTAGTATAGAAAAATTTATCCGTCAATTGAGTAAATCGAAATGGAGGATTATTAACTGTTATTAACGAAAAGAAGAATTATAAACTTCAATATAAGAATATTAAAAAAATTTAGATAATTTCATATTGTGAAATTTATCGCTATAACCACCATATTCATCTTGTTAATATGAGATTAATAATTTGAAAGGGGGTTTTTATTATGGACGGAAAATTATTAAGACAGGCATTTGGAAAGTTTCCGACAGGTGTAACAGTTGTGACTTGGTTTGATGAAGATGGGATTAATGGAATTACGGTGAATTCATTTACATCGGTGTCTTTAGAGCCACCACTTGCACTTGTGTCGATTGATAAAAAAGCAAATTCATATAAGCAGTTACAAAATAAACCTTTCACGATCAATGTGTTGGCGGATGATCAGGAGGCTATTGCATGGCAGTTTGCGGGTCGTCCACAGGAGGGACTGGATATTCCTTGGAATAAGGAAGGGGATTCGCCAAGCATTACCGGTGTGTCGAGCTACTTTAAATGCAAGCAATGGCAACAATATGATGCAGGTGATCATGTGCTGTTTATTGGAGAGGTTACAGAATTCGAACGTCAAGACGGTGATTCATTAACATTCTTTGAAGGTAGGATGGGAACGACAGCGATGTATAAAAGCCAGGAAGTGCAATAATTATAAAGGGAGTGTATATGGTGGGGATTCGTACTGGAGCACAATATATTGAAGCATTAAAGTCACGCAAGCCAGAAGTTTGGTTAAACGGGAAAATCGTAGAAAATATTTTGGATGAACCATACTTTAAACAACCTGCACAGGAAATTGCAAAGTTGTATGATATGCAGCATGATCCCGTATATCAGGATGATTTAACCGTAGTGTGCGAGGAAACAGGAGAGCGTATGGCGACATCCTTTTTAATGCCACATAATTATGAGGATATTATGAAGCGAAGTAAGGCGTTTGAGGTGGTGGCACGTCAAACTTTCGGATTAATGGGTCGTACACCGGATTTTTTAAATACAGTTGTAACATCGTTGGCTCAAAACTCTTGGTTTTTACGCAAATATAATGAGGACTGGGCAACGAATATCGAAAACTACTATAAGCATTTACGAGATAACGATATTTTCTTAACACATGCGATTGTGAATCCTCAAAATGACCGAAGTAAAAATTCGCATGAACAGGCTGATAAATTTACGCATCTTGGTGTCGTAGAGGAACGACCTGAAGGAATTATTGTACGCGGGGCAAAAATGCTGGCGACATTGGCGGCATTGACAGATGAAGTGATTGTTTATTCGTTCCCAGGTTTTGCGCCCGGAGATGAACGATATGCGCTGGCGTTTGCCGTACCGGTTGATGTAAAAGGGCTGAAAATTATTTGCCGTGAGCCTGTGCAGGACGGTACACGTTCAACATTCGATCATCCACTTGCATCGCGATATGAAGAAATGGATGCATTACTGGTTTTCGAAGATGTACTTGTTCCTTGGGATAAAGTATTCCTTTACAACAATGTTGAGGCAGCAAACTTGCTGTATCCTATGACAGGTATTGCTGAGCAACCAGCCCATCAATCGGGCGTACGCGGCTATATAAAGCTAAAATTTGCGGTGGAAGTTGCATGTAAAGTGGCAGATTCAATCGGAGCAGACCAATATTTACATGTGCAACGGGATTTAGGGGAGTTAATTCAAAATACAGAGGTTATTCGTTCACTACTGCGTACAGCAGAGCATGAATATACAATTACGGAATATGGAGAGGCACGATTAAACCCAGTCGTACTGGAAACAATTCGCGGTATGATGCCAGACATGTACCCCCGCACAATCGAAGTAATGCAGACAATTGGTGCAGGGGGCTTGCTTATGATGCCAACAGAGGCAGACTTCTTAAGTGAGGAGTTGCGTCCAACGATTGATCGTCATTATGGTGGTCGTGCAGGTATCGACGCAGAGGCACGCATGAAAATCTTCAAGCTAGCCTGGGATTTATGTGGAGAGGCGTTTGGGATGCGCGCATTACAATATGAGCGTTATTACACTGGAGATCCAATTCGTAAACGCGCAATTTTCTACAACAAGTACAAAAAGGACAATGCGCTTGATTTAGCTGATGCTATTTTAATGAAGGAAGATACGGTAAAAGAGCCACAGACAAACTAATCAGGAGGTAATAGGAATGATCGCTTCTGTAAGTAAAATGGCACAAATTATTGATTTATTTTTCGAAAGTGAGTCAGCTTTGTCAAACAAACAAATTGCAGAAATGTTAGGTCTTCCTGTTAGCTCAGCACACCATTTTTTAAAGACGATGTGCAAGGAAAATATACTAATGCAAGATAAAGACCGTAAATATCGACTCGGCTGGCGCATTTTAGAGTGGAGTAATAAAGTCATGTATCAGCAGGAGATGAATGAAAAGGTCGCACCAATTGCGGCAAGTCTTGTAAATCGCTATAAAGGCAGCGTTCATGTTGGGATGTTCGATAACGGCCAAGTCCGATTCATATTTAAAAGTGTTTCACCCCATTCAGATGTATTGCCGACATATATCGGTGTAACAAGATTCCCGGCTCATGCCACAAGTATCGGTAAGGTGCTGCTTGCCTATAACCCTTCTTTTTTGAAGGCGGTTGAGCATCATGGTATGGAGAAGTTTACGGAAAATACGATAACTGATATTGCTGATTTGAAGGTAGAGCTAAAAGAGATTTATAAACAAGGCTTTGCTGTTAGCAAGGGTGAAAATGAAACAGGGACATTTGGAATCGCCGCACCAATTAAAAGCTATAGTGGGCAAGTTATTGCCGCATTAAACTTCGTATGCGATATCAATTACGTTCAGGAACATAATTATCAGCTTATTTTAAATGAGGTTATCCGCTCTGCGCAGACAATATCGCGGGAGATTGGCTATATAACGATCTAAATGCTAACGTGATTAGCTTATTATATTCTACTTAATAGAAAACTAGTAAGCGAGGCACATAGCACAAAAAAATAGGAGGTTTTACAATGAACAATTTTACTGAAGTAAGCAAAATGCAGGCACGCTCTCAAAACATTTGGAAAATCATAGAGGAAAACAAAGATTTATTAAAGCCACCAGTAAATAATACGGTACTATGGAATGATTCTCAGTTTTTAGTAATGCTAGTTGGCGGTCCAAACGCACGTCGTGAATTCCACGTAAGCCCTTCAGATGAAATTTTCTACCAAGTAAAAGGCTCTTGCTATGTTGAAATCATTAATGATGAAAATAAACGCGAAGTAATTGAAGTAAAAGAAGGAGAGATGTTCGTATTACCAGGCAATGTGCCGCATTCTCCGCACCGCGTAGCTGACACATACGGCATCGTAATTGAATATAAACGTCAAGAAGGCGAACTAGAGGACTTAGTATGGCTATGTGAAAAATGCGATCATGAAGTACATCGTGTAACGCTCCAAGTAACGAATATCGGACAACAGATTGCAGAAGGCATTGCAAAGTTCAATGGCTCGGAGGAATTACGTACGTGCGATAAGTGCGGTCACGTAATGTCAGAAAAAGTTGAGGAATGGCAAGTATGAGAATCGATTTCCATACACACATTTATCCATTGAATTTACCTAATTTTGTAGAGAAGTACGGTAATGATAAATGGCCGGTAATGGAGCAAAAATGTTCTTGTGGAGCAGATATTATGGTAAGCGGCAATTTGTTTCGAGAAGTGACGGATCAAGTGTGGGACCCGAAAAAGCGTATTGAGGATATGAAAAAAGAAGGTGTGGATATGCAGGTGATTTCACCTGTACCTGTTACTTTTTCGTACTGGGCACCAGTGGAGCAAGCGCTAGAAATGGCACAATTCCAAAATGATTTTATCGCTAACATAGTAAAGGACTTTCCAGCGCATTTTGCTGGGTTAGGCACCGTGCCAATGCAGGATGCGGAGGCAGCCATTGCAGAAATGCGTCGTTGTAAGGAACTTGGGTTAGCAGGTATTGAAATTGGAACAAACGTCAATGGCGAAAACTTGGATGCAGACTATTTGCTTCCGTTTTTCCAAGCGGCTGAAGAGCTGGAGATGCCGCTGTTTATTCATCCATGGGAAACGATGGCGAAAGATCGCACACCACGTCATAACTTTATGTACACAGTAGGCATGCCGAGTGAGACAGCTCTTGCCGCTGCGAGCTTAATATGGAGTGGCGTGATGGAAAAATGTCCGAACCTCAAAGTATGCTTTGCACATGGCGGCGGGTCATTTGCATATATTTTACCGCGCCTCGATCAAGGCTGGGATGTTTGGCCGCATTTACGTCTTACAGAGCATCCGCCGAGTTATTACGCTAAAAAGTTTTATTTCGATTCGCTCGTTTACGATAAAGACAATTTTGCCTTTTTGTTAGAGCGCTTTGGTCATGACAAGATCATTATGGGATCGGATTACCCATTTTTGCTACGTGAGATTAATCCAGGTAAAGTCATCGATGAATCGCTGCAGCTTTCAGACGAAGTGAAGAGTGCTGTTCTTGGCGAAAATGCGCGTCAGTTTTTAAATTTAGCGAAGATTGGTGTGAGTAAATAATGAATAATACACAAACGCCAGAATCACAGTTGGAGAAGCTGGGCATTGAGCTAGGGAAACCACGTTCGGCAGTTGGAAATTATGTAGGCTGTGTGCGTACGGGAAATTTAATTTTCACATCAGGTCAAGGTGTTGACCAATATCACGGTAAGCTTGGTGAGGATTTAACAGTTGAAGAGGGCTATGCGGCGTCACGGCAGTCGATGATTAACTTAATTACAGTGCTGAAGCATGAATTAGGAGATTTATCGAAGGTGAAGCGCGTTGTGAAAATTTTAGGAATGGTTAATTCTGCTCCTGATTTTACACAGCAGCCAAAAGTAATGGATGGGGCATCGGATTTACTTGTTGAAGTATTTGGTGAAAAGGGAAAGCATGCACGTTCAGCGGTAGGAATGGCGCAATTGCCGAATAATACAGCAATTGAAATCGAGATGATTGTTGAAGTAGAAGAATAACAGCACGTGCGGCAGCTTTAAGGAAGTAATAGCTTTATCTTCTTTAAGGTTGCCTTATTTTATACATCGACGTAAAGCGAGGTGAATCCTACACATAGCTGTAGGAAGATATGCAACAAGTACAGGTAAAGGGTATTGATTGTCGCAATTTTATTAACGGTCATTATATCGAGGCGGCTGAAGATCGGAAATTTTTAAATATTAATCCAGCAACTGAAGAAGTAATCGGTTGGGTAGCTGAAGCAACACAGGATGAAGTCGATTTTGCGGTGAAAGCAGCTAAGGCGGCTGTAAAAGGCGAATGGTCTACGTTTACAGTGAAACAGCGCTCGCAGGTGATTCGCAAAATTGGCGATCTTATTTTGGAAAATGTAGAAGAGTTTGCAATGCTTGAAGCGCTTGATACAGGAAAGCCTTACGCATTAGCAATGGAGATGGATATTAAACGCGCGGCACATAACTTTCACTTTTTTGCCGATTATGTGACGTCATTAGGAAATGAAGCATATAACCAGGACAATATTGCGCTGCATTATACAGTAACGCGACCGGTAGGAGTTGTGGCAATGATTAATCCTTGGAACTTGCCGCTCTTATTATTAACGTGGAAGCTTGCCCCATGTTTAGCTGCAGGTAGTACAGCCGTTATGAAACCGGCTGAATTAACACCAATGACGGCAACGAAGCTCGCAGAAATTTGTAAGGAAGCGGGTGTGCCGGATGGTGTTGTTAATATTGTACATGGTTTCGGAAAAGATTCTGCAGGGGCGTTTTTATCAGAGCACCCATTAGTGGATGCGATAACCTTTACTGGGGAAACGCGTACAGGAACGACAATTATGAAGGCAGCTGCCCCAACGTTAAAGAAAGTGTCATTTGAGCTTGGCGGCAAAAACCCTGCCATAATTTTTGCGGATTCAGATATCGAAGAAGTAGTGGAAACGACACTACACTCGAGCTTCCGTAATCAAGGGCAAGTATGCTTATGTGCATCACGTATATACGTAGAGCGTTCCATCATGGATGACTTTTTGCAGAAATTTGTAGCCCGTACGAAAGAGCTGGTTGTCGGAGACCCATTTGATTCTAAAACGAATATCGGCTCATTAGTAGGGAAGGAACATTACGAAAAAGTCATGCACTATATAGATATTGCTAAAGAAGAAGGCGGCACAATTTTAACAGGCGGAAGGCGACCGGCACATATGGAAAAGGGCTACTTTATCGAACCGACAATTATTGTTGGATTAGATGAACATTCACGCTGTGTAAAGGAAGAAATTTTCGGGCCCGTCGTTACGGTATTGCCATTTGATTCAGAAGAAGAAGTAATTGGTTATGCGAATGATACAACGTATGGTTTAGGAGCGACAATTTGGACGAATGATTTACGTCGTGCGCACCGTGTAGCTGGGCAAATCGAATCGGGAATTGTATGGGTGAATACATGGTATTTACGCGATTTACGTACACCGTTTGGCGGTATGAAACAAAGTGGAATCGGGCGTGAAGGCGGCGCACATAGCTTCGAATTTTACTGTGAGCAATCGAACGTAACAATCAAATTATAAAAGCAGGTGACCTATGATGAGTGTAAATTTAATTGAATGGTCAAGTAGAATTTCGCAAGCAGAAAAAACACGTCAAGGTATTGCACCATTGACGGAACAAATCGACAGTTTAAGTTTAAAGGATGCCTATTCAATTCAGCTTGAGCAAATACATCGTAAAGTTAATGCCGGCGACAATATTACGGGCAAAAAAATTGGCTTGACCTCGCGCGCGATGCAGCAGCTGCTCAATGTAGATGAACCGGATTATGGTCATTTACTGGCGTCGATGGCTATAACAAATAATGTCCTTGATTGCAGCGAGTGTATTAAGCCGCGTGTAGAAGCAGAAATTGCATTTGTCATGAAGGAGGACTTAATTGGTCCGAATGTTACGTTGGAACAAGTACTTGCAGCAACCGATTATGTCGTTGCGAGTCTTGAAATCGTTGATAGTCGCATTAAAGATTGGAAAATTAAGTTGCTAGATACGATAGCGGATAACGCATCGTCAGCGAAATATGTGTTAGGGGATATAAAGAAGTCGATTGAGGAAATTGACCTGCCTGCTGTAGAAATGAATTTTTATAAAAATGGTGAATTGGTCAATAGCGGAAAAGGGACAGATGTTTTAGGCAATCCTGCCGCATGTGTTGTATGGCTCGTAAATCGGTTAGCTGATTTTAATATTGGAGTGAAAAAAGGCGAAGTAATTTTATCGGGTGCTCTATCCGCTGCACTTGATGCAAGCCCAGGGGACGAATTTACAGCGGACTTTGGTGAAACGCTCGGGAAAATTCAACTAAGCTGTGTTTAATAGGAGGTTCTATGAAAAAGGTGAAGGTAGGAATTATCGGTTCCGGCAACATCGGTACGGATCTGATGAAAAAGGTCATGCGCTCGGATTCTTTGGAAATGTCGGTGTTAATCGGTATTGATCCAGCATCTGATGGATTAAAACGTGCGCAAGATGTTGGGATAAACACGATTTCTAATGGTATTGAAGGATTTTTGCAGCAACCTGAGCTGGCGGATATTTTATTTGATGCTACTTCAGCAAAAGTACATCAAACACATGTTGATGCATTGGTGCCACTAGGAAAACGTATTGTTGACCTGACACCTGCAGCAATCGGACCGTTTGTTGTACCGGCTGTAAATTTACAAAAGCATATCGATCAGCCAGTTGTGAATATGATTACATGCGGTGGACAGGCGACTATACCGATTGTATATGCAATTCAGCGCATACAAAGTGTAGCCTATGCGGAAATCATTGCCACAATTGCCTCAAAAAGCGCTGGCCCAGGTACACGTGCGAACATTGATGAATTTACAGAAACAACAGCTCGTGCCATTGAACAAGTTGGCGGTGCAAAACAAGGGAAAGCCATTATTATTTTAAATCCAGCAGAGCCACCAATGCTTATGCGTGATACCGTTTCTTGTTTATTAGAGGAAGAAGCGAAAGATCCATTGCAAATTAAGCAATCCATTAAAGAAATAGTGCAGGCAGTCAACGAATATGTACCAGGCTACCGTTTGAAAATCGAACCTTTGGTGGATGGACGCGAAGTAAAGGTATTTTTAGAAGTGGAAGGGCTAGGAGATTATTTGCCGGTGTATGCCGGTAACCTGGATATAATGACAGCTGCAGGTTTGAAAGTCGCTGAAATGATTGCGCAGCAGCTCCAGCAAGAAGGAGTGCATATATCATGAAAAAGTTATTGATAACAGAAGTAGCGTTACGTGACGGAAGCCATGTTGTAGGGCATCAATTTACAAAAGAACAGGTGCGCAGTGTAACAAAGCAACTAAGTGCAGCTGGGGTTCCTTATATCGAAGTGACGCACGGCGATGGCTTAGGAGGCTCATCTTTGCAGTATGGCTTTTCAAAGGTATATGACATAGAACTCGTCAAAGTCGCGGCAGAAGAGGCCGGTAACTCAACAATTGCTGTTTTGTTGTTACCGGGAATTGGTACGATCGAAGACTTGAAAGAGGCATATGGTGCAGGTGCGCGTATGGTTCGCGTAGCAACACATGTGACAGAAGCCGATGTATCAAAGCAGCATATTGAAACAGCAAAAGCGATGGGCATGGAGGTAGTTGGGTTTTTAATGATGGCTCATAGTGCTCCGCCGGAAGTTGTTTTGGAGCAGGCGAAGTTAATGGAAGAGTATGGGGCAGATGCTGTTTACGTTACTGATTCGGCAGGTGCAATGCTGCCAAGCGATGTAACGGCACGCATTCGTTTGTTAAAAGCTCATTTGTCGGTAGACATAGGCTTCCATGCACACAATAACTTATCGTTAGCAGTTGCAAATACTCTTGCTGCTGTTGAGGCAGGTGCAAACAGGATTGATGGTAGTGTGTGCTGTTTAGGTGCTGGGGCAGGAAATACGCAAACGGAAGTCTTAGTCGGGGTATTAGATCGCCTAGGTTATGAAACTGGTATTGATCTATACAAAATGCTCGATTTAGCAGATGATGTGCGCGCTAATATTTTGCCAGCACTTCAAGATATTACTAGTGGCAGCTTTATTATGGGCTATGCAGGCGTATATTCAAGCTTTTTACGTCATGCTGTCGTTGCGTCAGAGAAATTCGGGGTCGATGCCCGTGATATTTTAGTGGAACTGGGTAAGCGTAAAGTAGTAGGTGGACAAGAAGATATGATTATTGAAGTAGCACAACAAATGGCGGGAAAAAAGGTGAGTATATCGTGAGTACAATTTATGAATATGTAGAGCGTATCGCTATGGCACAATCGGAAAAAAAAGCAATTGAAAAAATTACGATCAGTAATCCGGCGCTAACATCAGAGGAAGCATACGAAATTCAACGTCTCAGTATCGAAAAATCGATTTCGGCAAGTAATGCATTTATAGGCTGGAAGATGGGTTTAACGAGTAAAGCAAAGCAGCTTCAAGTTGGTGTGGAATCCACAATTTACGGTCGCTTAACGAACAATATGCTGATGAGCCACAATGAAATTACAGCAGCAGATCACATTCATCCACGTATTGAACCGGAAGTTGCTTTTACTTTTAAAAAACCGATTGCCGGAGAAAATTTAATGCCTTATGAAGTATGGTCGGCAGTAGAATATGTGTATTTGGCGTTGGAAGTTATTGATAGTCGCTACGAAAACTTTTCCTTTTCTTTAATGGATGTAATTGCAGACAATGCCTCATCTACAAAGTTTTTGTTAGGCAGTCAGCCTTATGCACCGACTACAACTGATTGGGCGCAAATAAAAGTGGATGTATATCACAATAATGAGCTGAAATATGAAGGAACTGGTGCAGCCATTTTAGAGCATCCGATTAATTCGGTAATTGAACTGCTGAATCTGTTGAGTAAAGAAGGACGGGGCATCCAACCGGGGGAACTTGTGTTGGCGGGTGCGATGACTGATGCAGTGGCTGTGAAATCAGGTGATACAGTAACAGCCGATTATGGTGCACTGGGCAGCTTAACAATTAATGTGAAGTAACATTGAATGTTAGGTACCAATAACTGAATTTTATTGCAATGCGTAAAAGTAACTATCCATTATTTATGAAATGACAATTGTACTGCTTTTACCGCTCTGAATAAATATGAATTATTTTTTGAAAAAGAAATAAGAGTGAGAAGAAGGCTTAGTAAAAAAATGATAAAAGGGGAGGCAATTTCATGAAAAAGCTTTTAAGTTTTGCAGCAATGCTTACGTTACTTTTAGTTTTGGCGGCTTGTAACAATGATAAAGAAACAGTGGAGGATAGCGCTTCAGCAGGGACAGGCGAATATCCAGAGGTAACGTTTAAATTAGCACATATTACACCTACGGATCATATGTGGCATCAGGCTTCTGAAAAATTTAAAGAAGAGTTGGAGACGATTACAGGCGGCAAAATGTCGGTTGAAATTTACCCAGCGAGCCAATTAGGTTCTGAGGCAGACATGGTGCAGCAAGTAGAAGCAGGGTCAGTTGATATGGCGATGATAACAGCGGCATATTTAACGTCTCGTACACCTGAAATGGCGGCATGGTTTGCGCCTTATTTATTCGAGACATTAGAAGAAGCAAATACGGCAGCGCAATCAGACTTAGGTCAGCAAGTACTAAAGAAAGTAGAAGGTACTGGTCTTAAAGGTTTAACGTACTTGTTTGCTGGTCAACGTACAATCGTTACGAAGGACACTAAAATTAACTCTACAGACGATTTAAAAGGCCTGAAATTACGTGTAACACCAAGTCCAGCGCTACAATCATTTTACCGTAATGCAGGTGCAGCGCCAGAATCGTTATCATTAACGGAAGTTTACTCAGCATTACAAACAGGCGTAATTGATGGGATGGATATGGATTTAGACGCAACAATTACAAATAAATATGCTGAAATCGCAAAATATGTGGCGGTAACGAATCACATGGTATGGCCGTCAACAATTTTAACAAATGACAAAAAATTCAATGCTCTTTCACAAGATGCGCAAGATGCTGTAACACAAGCTTGGAAGGTAGCAAGTGATTACGCAGTCACAACGCGTTCTGGTCAGGAAGAGGAGTTCCGAAAAGAGCTTGCAGATCAAGGTATGGAAGTGTATGACCTAGATTCAAGCGTATTTAAGAAACAAATTGAAGCTTTTGATAGTGAGTACGGAGGTCAGTCAGACTTAATTAAGCAATTCATTGAAGCAAACCGTTAATCAAATACAGTATTCGAACGGCGATTAGGAGGGTGCAGGATGACGAAGCTCAGCAATATTATTACAAGAGTAGAGGAAGTTATCATGGGCGTTTTAATGGCAATTTTAACGTTTACCATGGTAACAGCTGTATTTTTCCGCTACGTATTATCTGATCCACTCCCTTGGGCAACAGAAGTTTCGATTTACTTATTCATTTGGTTTTCATTTATAGGAGGTAGCTGGGGCTTGAAGTACGGTACACAAGCCGCAGTTACTTTTTTACTCGATGCGTTATCAGAGAATAAGCAACGGATTTTAAAAATTGTCCAAGATGTGATTATGTTAGCTTTTTTAATTATTATTTTTGTATATTCTGTAAAGTGGCTTATGCTACCTTCAACGATGCTTCAAAAGTCTACGTCCCTAGGTATGCCAATGTGGATTCCATACAGTGCGGTACCGACAGGTATATTATTTGCCACAATCCATATTGTTGCACGACTGATTCGACTATTTAGAAATGAAGAGAAACCACAGCAAAAAGAGATTGGAGATGAGGTAGTATGACATTTATTACAATTGCAGTATTTGTCATCTTATTAATTTTAGGTATTCCAATTTCTTTAGTTTTGGGGATAACGACAGTTGTTTACTTTTTAATCAATGGGCAGGCTTTACTGTTGGAATCGACACCACTTCGCATGTTTTCAGGGCTCGAAAATTTTGGTTTATTAGCAATTCCTTTGTTTATGTTAATGGGTGAAATTATGAATGAGGGCGGTATTACGACAAGGCTTGTTAATTTTGCAAAGCTAATTTTAGGGCATTTCCGTGGTGGATTGGCGTATGTAACGGTTGTAGCGAATATGTTCTTAGCATCCATCTTAGGCTCTGCAAACGCCCAAGCTGCGATGATGAGTAAAGTTATGGTGCCACAAATGGAAAAAGAGGGTTATAAGCGTGAGTTTGCAGGGGCAATTACACTTGCTTCATCAATTATTGCGCCGATTATTCCACCTAGTATGATATTCATTATTTATGGAACGTTGTCGAGTACATCGATTGGTGCGATGTTCATGGCAGGGATTTTACCAGGGATCTTATATGGAATTGCTTTCATGATGATGATTGCATATATGGGCTATAAACATAATTTCCCGAAAAGTGAGCGCAGTTCCTTCAAGGAGATTTTACAAGGAGTGTTAAAGACGTTACCGGCGTTACTTATTCCTTTAATAGTAGTGGTAGGTATTTTACGCGGTATTTTTACAGCGACAGAATCAGCAGCTGTTGCGTGCTTTTTAGCCATTATCATCGGGTTATTTGTTTACCGAGAGCTAGATATTAAAAAGTTTCCAAAAATGCTAGTAAATACAGTAACAAATACTGCGACGGTGACGTTTTTAATTATTATGGCCAACATTTTTGGCTGGATGATAGCGTTTGAGCAAATTCCGCAATTAATGGCCGACTTAATTTTAAGCTTCACGGAAAGTCCTTGGGTGTTCTTACTGTTAGTTAACATTTTATTATTAATTGTCGGTATGTTAATCGATGGTATTGCGGCGCTTGTCATTTTAGTACCAGTATTAATGCCTCTTGTACACGCGCTTCAAATTGATCCGGTACACTTTGGGGTAATTATTTGTATTAACTTAACGCTAGGTTTATTAACTCCGCCGGTAGGTACAGGACTATTTATCGTATCATCGATGGCAGATATTAAGTTTGAACGTTTAGTAAAGGCTGTTTTCCCGTTCATAATCGTATCGGTTATCGTATTATTCATTATTACGTACATTCCGGATTTAGTTTTAGTAATTCCTAGATTCTTAGGGTTCTAATATGAAACAGGTGAGATGGTTCGTATGGCTGATTGTTCTCTCACAGCTATTTACCGCGTTTGTGGGACGGAGCCTAAATCCATTTGCTGCTTATATTGGAGAAAGTTTTACGCTGACGAGCTTTCAAATCGGCTTTCTGCCAACCGCATTGTTCGTTGGACAGTTTTTAGCGACATTGCCTATGGGTTTTCTCGCTGATAAAGTGGCAACCCATCGTCTGCTGCTGTTGTTGATGTCAATTGTCGGTAGCGGTTTTCTCTTACTTGCTACGATTGATGGTAATTACTTTATAGCGCTGCTTTTTATTATGTTAGCAGGGCTTGGTTACGGAGGAATGCATCCTGTAACAAATAAAATGCTAGTCCAGCTTTATCCCATTCAGAAAATAGCATTGCCGATGGGCATGAAGCAAATGTCAATTACACTAGGCTCTGCTTTATCAAGTATTGTATTAATCGCCATTGCAGAATATATCGGCTGGCAGCAAACAATTGCGATGGCATCCCTTTTATTATTAGTAATCGGTATATTCGTCTATATGTTACTAAAACCGTACGAGGAAACATTTAGTTCACATAGTGCTACAGAAGTATCTTTAATTTCTCAGATGAAAAAATTAATGAAATCAACGCCGCTATTTTTTTCTACTTTAGTTGCGCTCATTTTAATGGGCATACAAGTTACGTTTAATACGTATCTTCTATTATATTTAATTGAGATAAAGGTATGGGCTGTTTATTTAGCAGGTTTAGCGCTTGCCTGCTCTGAAATTTTCGGGGCACTTGGTCGCGTTCTATGGGGAGTGATTAGTGACAAGTTTTTACGAAGCAACCGTTGGATCGTGCTGTTCATTATTGCGTTGTGGCTACCATCGGCTTTATTTGGTTTACATATAGTCCAAGATCGTCTGCTGCTGTTAATGGTCATTGCAACGATCGGCTTTTCACTATCCGGATTTAATGGGATTTGGATGAACTTAGCTGTTGAAAGTGTTCCGGAAACGTTGAGTGGCTCAGCGAGTGGATATAGCGTGACATTTGCTTCTGTAGGTGTTTTTATTATCCCGCCACTTTTTGGATATATTTTAGATCAAACGAGTTATTTACATGCAGGGGCTTTTTTAGCTTGTGCAAGCAGTTTATGTGCACTAATTATTATCGTAGTGCTTTTTAATGAAAAGAAGCGGAGGGTTTTAAATTAGTGGCACGTAGGATTGGATTTATATCAAAGCTTCTTTTGAGAACAAATAATTTTGCGGGAATGTATTGATTTTTTCCGTAACAAAAGCCGATTCATACTAAAAAATAGTGTGAATTGGCTTTTAACACTTTCCAGGTGTAGTCTCATTATTGTTTATTCATTTGTTACTTGATTGATACTTATTAATTTCCTTTTGCATGTGGCTATATAAATCATGTTCTTCGATTGTTTCCAAAATCAATAACCCCCGCTGGATATAATCAGCACCTTCTTCTTTTTGATTTAAATTATGTAGGCAAATTCCTTTGCGTATATAGACAATAGCCATTTGATAGTGCATCTTAAAATTTTTCACTTTCGGTATAAGCAGATCAAGTTGCTGCAAAGCTTTATCTTCTAATTTATCCTTTATTAACATTAAGCTATAATTCAGTCTGAAATTAACTTCTATACGGTTAATTGATTGGAAATCCTTATACTTTTTAAGGGATTTCTCGACATATTCAATCGTTAAATGGGCGACTTCTACCGGGAATAGAAAGAAAATAGCGTTTATTATATATAAGTCCTTTATAAATAGTTGTTCTTTGTTAGAAAAGAAATCTAAAAAATGAAGCGCTTGAGATTTGTTGAAATATATATCCTCATTTCGAAAAGCTTCTAATAAAAATTCCGAAATTTGGTGAAGGAAAGCAATTGTGGATTCGTTCCTTACTTCCAAATATTTTTCACACTTATAAATGAATTCTTCCAATGAATTAGTATTTGTAACAGAAAATCTAAAAAACTCACGGTACAGTTTTTCTTCTTCTGTATAGCTATAGCCGTTTGCGATAAAGAGTATTTCCTCCAAATCAATATTAAGATTATTCAAGATACCAATTAACGCTTGGGTAGGGATATCTGCAGTTCCTTTTTCAAACTTTGAATATGTACCTTGAGAAATATTTCCCTCGCTAACGTCCCGTTGAGTCATTCCTTTTAATAAACGTACATCACGGACTGCATTTGATAAAAACATAAACTACCTCCTATTCGTATACGAATAATATTACTACTTTTTTTCAAAATATAGTAATATTTTTAAGTGAAAGGGGGGATTGAGATGGAAATTTTAATGTCATTAGTTGAAGCATTAGATGTATGGTTAATAGGAATCGATGTATTCTAAGATTTCTACAGCAAATATCGATTTGCCAAAGATTTACTCAATACTTAGAAAAAAGTAAAGAATATTACTTAGAATTTTTAATATTTGAAGCACTGATTTTACGTCTTATTAGATGTAAAAATTGGTGTTTTTTTATGTAAAGTAATCATATACGTACAATTGCCATGTTATATCAATCATTTTTATTTAAAACGATAAAAAAGAGTAGCCAAACCAAAACTATGGCCTCGGTTTGGCTACTATTGTTAATATACCTAACTTATATTTCTATTAATTACTGAACGCGGGCAAAACCGAATCCTGAAGCGTAGTCATCGCCTGTCGAGGCACCGTGACCACCTTTAATGTCTACAGCCTTTGCTCTTGTTTGTAAGTTAGAGCGCAGTTGCGTGTGAGACCATGACGGGTTTTGAGCCCAAATCTTTGCTGCTAAACCTGATACATGAGGAGTAGCCATTGATGTGCCGCTAATTGTATTGTATCCGCCATTATGCCATGTAGAATAAATTGACGAACCTGGAGCTGAAATTTCAATATCTCCCTGCTGGATTACATAATCACCTGCTGTTGAGGCATATCCGCGAGATGAGTAGTCAGCTACACGGTACGTCCCGTTTTGCTGTACATTTTCCAGAGCAGCAACTGCAACTGCATTCGGTAATGCTCCCGGATAACCGATTGATCCTTGTGCATAGCCAGAATTACCGGCTGCAGTAATAACTAGAACACCTTTACTGTATGCATAGTTGACAGCACTTGAGATGAGGCTGTTATTGGCTGAAGAACCTAGTGACATATTAATGATTGTTTTAGTACGAGTAGAAGTTGCTTGATCTGCTGCGTGTCGGATCGCTGCAGCAATATCATCTGAATATCCTGAACCGCTGTCTGTTAATACTTTGTAAGCCCAAAGATCAGCATCTGGTGCAACGCCGTAAACACCACCTCTATCGCTTCCACCATCAGCTAATGCTGAACCGGCAACGTGTGTGCCATGACCGTTTCTGTCTGTGCAACTATTGTTCACAAGTGGTGTTGCAGTCGTAAAGTCTTTACACTGTTCCACATTATTAGCAAGGTCACTGTGAGAAGTATTGACACCCGTATCCAGTACGGCGATATTAATACCACTACCACCAGACGTTGATGTTAACGAGTTGTTGTTGTAAATGGCTTTAATGCCCCACGGTACTTGCTGTGAAGCTCTAGCATAAATCGACGCATCGGGTTCTCGATTTTCTACTGAATAATCCTCCTCCAGATTGAGTGTGTCTAATTTAACGACAGGAACTTTTGTAACTGTGATATTTTTGTTATTCTGCAACGCTTGGAACTGTTTTTCATTCATTTCAGTAGAAAAGCCGTTTTCTGTTAACTCCCAGCGAGCAGAATACTGTGTTTTTACTGATGCCTTTGCCGATTGGTTATTTGCTTCAACATACACTCGGAACTTTTCCTGACCGACGTTATTAGCCGAGCTGTCTTCAGTATTCAATGTTGTCGCCTGCACAGGACTTACTAATGCTCCCGCCATCAAAAGACCTAATAATGTACTTTTTACTTTTTTCATTTTTTCCTGACCCCTTTTCTAAATAGATGATAAGATTACTATTTGAATCTAACATATTTTCATTTTTTTGATTATTGGGAAAAATTTAAGTATACTGGATAAAATACCTAGCCATTCGAAAGGGGCGTTTATTTGAATGAAAATAGGTTCATTAATTAAGTACTACCGTACAAAATTGGGAATGACTCAAAATGCGGTAGCAGCGGGGATTTGTTCAATACCCCATTTAAGCAAAATCGAGAATAACAATAAAGAAGCTAACAGTGAGACAATTCGCCTGTTGCTGGAACGGTTGAATATTAACATACATGATGTAGAAAACAGCGAGCAGAATATTATTATATTACTGAATAATTTACAAAAACATATAAACTATTTAGAGAATGAAAAAGCGAAAGAAATAATGGAAAGATTGAAAGAATACGAAGAAATTATCGGCTTTACGGAATGCATTTATTTATACGAGCTTTATAAATTACGTTATTATGTGTTTTTCAATGAATATAAACTAGCAGAAGGCCAGTTAAGGTGGCTAAATGCCCACCGTAAGAATTTTTCCCAACATGAGAAATATTTACATTCCTACTATTATGCATTAGTTTTAATAACAAGAGGGAAATATGCTGAAGCAGCTGTTGAACTTACTCAGATTCTTAATCTACATCCGGATCTAGGTTCACTGGAAGGGGAGTTTTATTACCACTTCTCTTTAATAAAAGGGCGGTTGGAAGAGACAAGCCAGGCGATTATTTACGGTAGAAAAGCCCTTCAATTTTATAAGGACCAGTTTAATTTTAAAAGAATTATTTATACATCAATGTCGTTGGCGCTTTATTATTCTCAAGGGAAAGTATTTAATGAAGCAATCGAAATCTATGAACATCTATTGAGAAATGTGGAACTTTTGCAGCAACAGCAGCTACTGCCTGCTATCTATCATAATTTGGGGGATTTGTACCAAATAAGAGGAGAGTATGAAAGTGCATTAGTCTACTTTGAAAAAAGTGCTTCTTTAATGGGGAAAAATAGTGATAACTATTTATTTTGTTTATACAATCTAGGCATTACACAATATCGCCTCAACCAAGGGGAAGAGAGTATAAAAACCTTTACTGTTTTAAAGGAAGAAGCAAAAAAAATGAAAAAAATAAGTTTTAATTTATTTGCTTCTTTTTATTTATATTTGCTAACAGGAGAAGAAAAGAAAGCAATGGTTTTTTTAGAAGGGAGGTTAATTCCGTTTACAGCAAATAATGAAGAATTTAAAGTAATCCACCAGCAATTTTCTTATTTATTAGGTGAGTACTACCGACAGGAAAAAAAGTTTGAAAAAGCAATCCAATTTATTTAACTATAAAGGAGACGAAAATATGAAGAAAAATGTGAAATTATCAATTTTATTACTAAGTGTTGCATTCGTTACGTTGTCTATTCCTATTTATCCACCGGTATTATTATAAAATAAAGAGGCTGGGACAGAATTAGTTCCAGTTCACGCAAAAAGAGAAATTGCACAATGCAATTTCTCTTTTTGCGCTTTATAAAGAAAATATTCGGAGAGGTGTTATCCTCTTACGTGGGAGAGACTACTGGCTCGAGCCGTGCCCCCACCCCAGGAAAGCGTCCGCCGTAACGGAGAACTACGGCTACGAAGTAGGCACAATAAACAGCCGTTCAAATTTTACTAATCGTAAAATTTGAACGGCTGTTTATTGTGAGGCGGGTTTTGTCCCAGCCCCGTTTTATATTTATTCCATTACACTAGACTTCATCAAAAAAGCAAAGCCTTCCGCGCTCTCCAATGAAAATGAAGCACCGCGTCCTTCCATCACATCAACAAGTAGTTGCATATGTTTTAAATACTCCGCTTGATGCTTATCAATGTAATACGGAACACCTGCAATTTCTCCGATTAGTACAAGCTGACTGCTAATATAATGACCATCTGCTTGGAAACACATCGGCACCGTGCCATCACAGCATCCAGAAGACTGCTCAAATACTAAGTTGCCGTGCTTCGCCTTCAACAGCTCGATTACTTCAACAGCTTTTTCGGTTACGATAAGCTTATCCATAAACATCCTCCCTATAAAAAAGAGGATGCACTATAAAAGTACATCCTCTAATAAGTCGCTTCGGTTTAGAAGAACCCTTGAGCGTTTTTGTTGTAGCTTACTAACATACATTTTGTTTGTTGGTAGTGATCTAACATCATTAAGTGGTTTTCGCGACCAATACCTGATTTTTTATATCCACCGAATGCTGCGTGAGCAGGATATTGGTGGTAAGTGTTTGTCCAAACACGACCAGCTTGGATACCACGAACAGCACGGTAAGCTGTATCCATGTTACGAGACCATACACCAGCGCCTAAACCGAATTCAGTATCATTAGCGATTTCCATAGCTTCTTCGAAAGTAGAGAATGTTGTTACAGAAAGAACTGGACCAAAGATCTCTTCTTGGAAGATACGCATTTTGTTGTGACCTTTGAATACTGTTGGTGCCACATAGTAGCCGCCTTCTTGGTCAGCATCTAATTGGTTTTGGTAGCCGCCGATTAATAATTCAGCGCCTTCTTCTTTACCGATTTCGATGTAAGATAAGATTTTTTGTAATTGCTCGTTTGAAGCTTGAGCACCCATCATTACTTCTGTATCTAACGGGTTACCAATTTTGATTGCTTTAACTCGTTCTAATACACGCTCCATGAATTTGTCATAGATTGATTCATGAACTAATGCACGTGAAGGACAAGTACAAATTTCGCCTGAGTTTAATGCGAACATTACTAAACCTTCAATAGCTTTATCTAAATACTCATCGTCATGATCCATTACGTCTGGGAAGAAGACGTTAGGTGATTTACCGCCAAGCTCTAATGTTACAGGAATAATATTCTCTGTAGCGTATTGCATAATTAGACGACCTACACCAGTAGAACCAGTGAACGCCACTTTGTTAATACGTGGGTTCGTAGCAAGTGGTTTACCAACTTCAATCCCTAAACCATTAACAATGTTGAATACGCCTTTTGGTAATAAGTCTTGAATTAACTCGATTAATACCATAATTGAAGCTGGTGTTTGTTCAGCAGGCTTCATTACGATTACGTTACCAGCCGCTAATGCCGGAGCAATTTTCCAAGAAGCCATTAATAATGGGAAGTTCCAAGGGATAATTTGACCGACAACCCCGATTGGCTCGTGGAAGTGGTATGCTACTGTATCGTTGTCGATTTCAGAAATTCCGCCTTGTTGTGCACGAATCGCACCAGCAAAGTAACGGAAGTGATCAACTACTAAAGGAATATCAGCGTTTAATGTTTCGCGTACTGCTTTACCATTGTCCCAAGTTTCAGCAACAGCGATCTTTTCTAGATTTTCTTCAATGCGGTCTGCAATTTTATTTAAAATATTCGCGCGGTATGCAACAGAAGTTTGTGCCCAGGCACCTTTAGCTGCATGTGCTGCGTCTAATGCTAATTCAATATCTTCTTCAGTTGAACGTGCAACTGTTGTAAATACTTTACCAGTTACAGGTGATTTTACATCTAGGTATTGCCCTTTAACAGGAGCTACCCATTCGCCACCGATAAAGTTATCGTATTTTTCTTTAAAGTTAACTACTGCACCAGCAGTATTAGGATTTGCATAGATCATTTAACTACACCTCTATCACTCAATTTAAAGTTTATTAACTTTATAATTTGATTATGCACCTACAAAAGGGAAGTTACAAATGAAAAGGCTTACAAAAATAACTACATAACTATATTTGTAAAGTGAAAGTGTATATTTTCTTAACTAGGATACATAGCTTCATGTACTGATACAGAAGGGATTTTAGCATCAGTTAATTGAGTAGAATATTGATTTAACTCTATAGTATTATAATTTATATTTATTATATAACAAGATTTAACAATGAAAAATAATGTATAAATATAAATCTATCCTGATAAAAATTCTTTTTAAAATATTTATAAATGATACTATTAAAATACTGATTTTTTGTTTTTTTTAGCATAAAAGGTGGGTAGAACACCTAATTATTGTAAAAAAAGAATTTTACATTTTCTGTTTATACGCGCTACTTGTTCGCTTTACGAAATAGTTTCAGCTAAAATATAACTAACTACTATTAAAGAGGAGGGGCGTTATGTTTCTTGCATTTATCATTGCACTAATCGGTGCACTTTTATTTTCAGCCCTCTCTTTACCGATTCCGTGGCTGATCGGTCCTATTTTTTCTGTACTGATTGCACAGTTTTTTATAAAAGACCGTCTGCGCTGGCCGGCCACTTTACGAAATACGGGGCTCATTATCGTTGGAGTCGCGATTGGTCAGCAGTTTGATTTCGCTTTGTTTTCCGATTTTCAGTCGTTAATGTTATTCATGGTTATTGTGAATATTTTGCTGTTTTTATTTTGTTTAGGAATTGCATGGGGTATTTCTCGTACGACGGGACTTACTTTTAAGACAGCAGTTGCTGCAAATGTACCTGGAGGATTGTCGCAGCTTGTATTGTTTGCGGAAGAAGAAGGGGATGTTAATTTAACAGCGGTTACTTATTTCCATATAGTGCGTGTATTAGGTGTTGTGTTGCTTATCCCGTTTTTAGTATCTGGCAATGTCGCCGGTGGAGCTTCAATTCCGCTTACTATGGATGTTTGGCAAGCAGTCCTGCTCATTATTTTGTCTGCCGCACTTGTACCTATTGGTCAAAAGCTAAAGTTGCCTGTCGCCCATTTTTTGACGCCGATTATCGTTGTTATTGCTTTGAAGTTATTTAGTATTGATACACCGACAATGCCGAGTGATGTTCTTCATATAGCACAGCTATTGATTGGTACATATATCGGCTTATTGTTAAAACCAGCAACTTTGCGTTTACCTGCAAAAGTTCTGGTCGGGGGAGTATTGAGTACTATTGCAATGATTGTACTTACCTATGGCACTAGCCTGCTGATTGCTGAATTTTTAAACTTAAGCTTTGCAACAAGCTTTTTAAGTACAGCACCGGGTGGACTTGACCAAATGGGCTTGCTCGCAGCAGCTGTAAAAGCGGATATTTCAGTCGTAACAGTATTCCAACTTTTTCGTTTACTTTTTATTTTCCTCTGTATATTGCCACTGATTAAATGGATTTATCGCGAGAGGGAAAAGGAATTGAGTTAATTGGCAATGTAATTGTGTCTACATTATCTCAGAGTATTCTATGAAAAAATGAGAAAAAAAGCCTGGATATTAACCCTTTATGACCCATTTGGGGTATACTAGAGAAAGTGATTAATTAGGAAGTAGGATTAGGAATTATGCAAACGCAATCGAATCGACAATTGTGGGCGCAAGCTGTGAAGACTGGCATTATTAAATCAAACTTAATTCCGATGATTGCGGCATTAATGCTTGCCCTATACACATATGAATTAAATTTTATTGAACATATTCCAGCTATTATTTTTGCGATTCTTGGTTCTGCAGCAGTCATTGCCGCAGCAGGTGCGTACAATAACGTATATGACCGAGATATTGATCAAATTATGCCCCGAACAAAAACACGTCCAACGGTTACTGGAGAGCTATCTGCCAAGGTAGTACTGATTGTTGCGACGATTTTATTGATACTTGGATGTGTGGCTCTTTATTTAGCTTCACCATTGGCGGCTATGCTAGGATTTTTAGGAGTATTTTTCTATGTTGTGCCATACACAATGTGGACCAAGCGCCGCACTATTTGGAACACAGAAGTAGGAAGTATTTCAGGTGCCATGCCACCGTTAATTGGGTGGGCAGCTGTAGCTCCGGATATTTGGCATCCAGCTGCATGGGCTCTTTTTTTAATCATGGTAATTTGGCAAATGCCGCACTTTTATGCCATTGCCATTCGTAAAAAAGAAGATTATGCCGCAGCGAATATCCCGATGCTACCTGTAGCAAAAGGGGAGCGACGCACATATATTCAATCGAATATTTATTTAGTGCTGTTATGTTTATCAAGCTTTCTGTTTTACCCACTTAGCTTAGGGTTAACGATTGTTTCGCTCATTCTGAGTGTTATTTGGTTATGTATGAGTATTACGGCATCAAAGAAACGCGAAGAGAAAAAGTGGGCTAATATTATGTTCGGCTACTCGCTATTCCATATGATGGCTGTTTTTGGAACAGTCTTCATTTATGCATCAGTTGGCATGATTTTAAATGCGCTTTAATAGAAAAGGTGTACTAGAAGTTTCGACTTTTGGTGTGCCTTTTTTGTTCGGGGTTATTTAAGAGGAGTTTCTTTTATAATTCTTCTCCTTGTTAAGAAATTGTGAACAAAAGTTGTGATGATTATATGTCAAACGCTGGGAACACATTTTATTCAGGAAATGGAAATGCTATGATGGAATCAACAAGCGAGGCGAATTGCTTGGAAGTTAATTTGCACTCTAAATTTAATATGCTATTTACTCAATTTTCGTATACGACTTCGACAACATATAAAACCCCCTATTTTTATATGGTCTCGTACGGAAAAAAACTCCGGTGCAGTAGTGTGCACCGGAGTTTTTATTTTTATTGAAATCGTTATTATAATTTAATGTTGGCAATTTCAAACATGTAATCACCAAGTACGCGTAAACCTTGGTCGAAGTTTTCCAAATGGAAGTGCTCATTCGGTGCATGGAAGTTTTCACTTGAAAGACCGAAGCCCATTAGTACAACTGGCAATTCCAAAATTTCATCGAATGCTGCAACGATTGGAATCGAGCCGCCACCACGAGTATAGGCTGTTGGTACGTTGTATACCTTTTCATATGAACGACCAGCTGCTTGAATCACTGGGTGATCAAATGGTGTAATGTAAGGCTTTCCTTTATCGAATTCAGAAATCGTTACTTCGACACCGGCAGGCTTATGCTTTTCGATATGTGCTTTTAATAATGCTACAATTTCTTCAGGGTCTTGGTTCGGTACTAAGCGGCAAGTAATTTTTGCGCCAGCCTCAGCAGGTAATACTGTTTTAATCCCTTCACCGGAGAAACCACCGAATACACCGTTGATTTCCAATGTAGGACGTGCCCAAGTTTGCTCTAAATAAGAATAGCCCGCTTCACCGAATAACTCCTGCACACCAACTTCTTCTTTCAAAGCATCCTCGTCAAAGTTCAGGTCACGATATGCCTGACGCTCTTCTTCAGATAAAGGCAATACTTTATCATAGAAGCCATCTACTTGAATTGTTCCATGCTCATCGCGGAATGATGCTAAAATTTCTGTTAATGCGTGAATCGCGTTTTGAACGCCACCGCCATAGAGACCAGAATGTAAGTCACCTTTTGCGCCACGCACATCAATTTGCACACCCGTTAATCCACGTAAGCCGTAACACACTGCTGGCTTCCCTTTAGCATAAAGACCTGTATCGGAAATAACGATTAAATCTGCCGCTAATTTTTCCTTGTTGTCTTCCGTATATTGAGGAAGGGATGGACTGCCGATTTCTTCTTCACCTTCATAAATAAATTTCACGTTGACTGGCAATGTACCTTCAGTTGCAAATAACGCTTCAATCATTTTTAAGTGCATAAATACTTGTCCTTTATCATCTGAAGAACCACGGGCAAAAAGCTTATTATCACGGATTGCCGGCTCAAAAGGAGGTGTTTCCCATAAATGAAGCGGGTCTACGGGTTGTACATCGTAGTGACCATAAAACAGAATAGTCGGCTTGCCCTCTGCATGTAGCCATTCGCCGTATACAACAGGGTGACCGGCTGTTTCATCAACTGATACATTTTCTATGTTTAATGATTTTAAGTGATCTGCCAACCAGTTTGCCGCATTTGTCATATCGTCTTTATGTTCAGATAAGGCAGAAATACTTGGAATGCGTAAAAATTCGTTCAACTCTGCTAAATGACGTTCGCGATGCTCTGTGAAATAAGCATCTAAAGTTTGTAAGTGACTCATTAAAGAGTGCCCCCTTATATTTCGATTATGGAAATAAGTATAGCATACAACGCAAAAAATTAGCTTTCTGCTCTCCCTTTTTTTGAGCCGGAATTAAACAGTAAATACAATGTGGCTGTTCCAATGGCAAAGACTATGCCACCGTAAAGAGGAAGATAAATGGATTCCATTAATAAGGAAATCGTCATTAAAAGCGTAAAGGATATAAACATGTGTGCAAAATACTGATGGAAACGATGAAGCTGCTCTGACTTCAATTCGATTAGGACATCAGACACCATTACAAGCGCAAATTCAATGATACCGTATAAAATGATGAAACCAACTAAATATTTCCAATTTTCAAATTCAATGCCGACAAGCAATAAAATACCAACCTCTGCGGCAATCGCTATACAAATAATCCCAATAAATAGTAAAATGATTAAAACAATGCCTAAGGGAATACCAAATTTTTTCATAGATTACTCCTTGTAAATGGTAATTGATAATAGTAGTATAATAGATTTCTAATAATAAAAGGGCGGGAAACTCCCGATTAAGTATATTTATTTAAGGAGTGAAAATAGATGAGTAAATGGAAGGGAAGTATTCTAGCAGGTTCAATCGGTGCAATTATTCTCGGTACTGGAATAGCATTTATAAGTATTAACCAATCACATAATCAAAACATGAAAACGATTGATGCATGTTTTGAAAATTTTGCACAATCACAAAAAACGTTAACTTTTGAGTATAACGAGGACGGTTTATTAACTTGTGAATAAAGCAACAGAGGGGATAATACGATGCTCTTTATTATAGCCAGTTATTTACTTGGGACAATTTTAATAGCGGCAGTAGTTGCAAAAATAAAAGGAATCAAATTACACGAGCAAAACAGTGGGAATTTAGGGGCACGAAATGCGGGAAGAACACTTGGGAAATCAGCTTTTGCCATTGTTGCAATTGGGGATGGCTTAAAGGGTGTAGCCGTTGTTGTTACAGGGCGTGTTCTTGAGCTACCTGAACTGACAATCGCAGTGGGCATCATTGCGGTCGTGCTTGGTCATTTGTATCCATTTTGGAATCGTGGGAAAGGTGGGAAAGGTGTAGCAACGGTTATCGGAGCAATACTCGCTTTTTCGCCTTTATTATTTTTATCATTTTTAGGTGGTTTTTTAATGTGTCTGCTCGTTACGAAAAGTGCCACGCTTAGTATGGTTGGTGGTTTTATCGTTTATGGAATTGTTACGAGTATTAATATTGAAGCTGGATATATCGTATTCATTGCACTTTTGCTTGTTATTTGGAAGCAAAGACATAGCATTATAGAAAGAGTGAAGCCTAATGTATTGGAGTAAAATTGCCACAACGGAAAAAGAATTTGATGCGATTGCTGCATTAAATTATGAAACGTTTGTAGAAGAAATACCACAGCATCAGCCTAATTCATCTAAGCGACTTATTGATAAATTTCATCATGAAAATGTGTACCTCATAGTTTATAAAAATACAGAAGTAGTTGGAATGGCTGCCTTTCGAGATAAAAGGCCGTTTTCGATTGACCAGAAAATCGGAAATGTTGAAAACCATCTGGATCCTGAAGTTTGCGAATATTTATGTGAAATCAGGTTGCTTGCCGTGAAAAAGGCACATCGTAACGGACGTGTTTTTACGAAGCTTGCCACAGCAATTTATCGTTATTACTATGATTTGGGCTATACAGCCTGTGTCATTTCAGGGACTGTAAGAGAAGAAAAATTGTATACACAAATGGGTTTTAAACAGTTTGCACCGGCTGTCGGTACACAGGAGGCACGCTATTTGCCAATGGTATTAACGCGCAAAGATAGTGAAGTATTTCGAGAGCGACTACGTGAGCAAAATATTGTGTTTTATCCAGGTCCAGTTGCGCTTGACCATTCGATTGCACCAACGGCCATTTCCCATCGCTCCCATAAATTCCATCAGGAGCTTCAGGATATGAAGCAACAGCTATGCAAGTTGGCACAAGCAAATCATGTCATTCCGCTAGTTGGTACAGGGACACTAGCCAATGATGTAATGCTCGGTCAGTTGAAAAGTGAATTCCCTCAGGAGCAAGGGCTTATTTTAGTGAACGGGGAATTCGGCAATCGCCTAAAAAATCAGGCAAAACAATGGGGGTTACATGTCGAGTGCCTGGACTTCGGGTGGGGTAATGTATTTGATATATCGCAAATCGAGTCGTCAATACAGCAGGGGAACTACCATTATATTATTTTTGTCCATGGTGAGACATCCAATAGCACCTTGAACCCGCTCGAACCACTTATGGAACTGGCACAAAAATATAAGGTAAAGTTGTGTGCGGATTGTATTAGTTCTTTTGCTGCGCTTCCTTTTTTAATGGAAGGTCTGCATTATGCGACAGCAGTCAGTGGCAAGGCGCTCGGAACGATAGCGGGTCTGGCTTTCGTTTTTTGCAAGGACTTACCGAGTGCGAGTGATGCACCACTTTATTTAAATTTACCTTATTATATCGAAAAACAAATTCCGTTTACGTTACCGCATTTTTATATTAAGGCAGTAAGCGATGCGTTGAAGGCATACCCAGAACGCTATATTGTATTGGAAAAACGTATGGAGCTTATCAAAAATTCAAGTTTACCTGTAAAGGCGATGTATCCGATGATTGCATCGTGGCAACATGAAAAAATGCCTCACATTATCCAAACATGTGAATTGAATGGCTTTTTACTCCATGGTGACAGTACATACTTAAAGGAACTCAACGTTGCGCAAATTAGTACCATCCAGCCAAACTTTGAAAAGGATTATAAAAAAGTAATGGAGCTTATTTCTTATATGATGGAAACGTTGTAAGGGAAGGAGATAGTGGAAACATCGTAGTAACACGTTGCATAGAAGGTCATGCAGTTCAAATTATCCCTTCAAAACTTACAGCATTGTAAGGTAATTGAAAGCCAATCCGATAGAGCGTAAGTATTTTATTTGGCACAATAAGGTCATACCAATATTATGCCATGGCATAATGGATATTTATAAAATTAAACATAAATTGACTTTATATAAAATAAAATCTATCGGAGGATAAAAAAATGAATGAATTACTAACAAATATCTATGATGAGTATAACCGTTACATCTATCATCTTTGTTTAAAACTAACACGCAATCAAAATGAAGCAGAAGATTTGATGCAGGAAGTTTGGGTAAAAGTTGTACGCTACGAAGAATCAGTAGCAAAAGTAGACCATGTGAAAGCCTGGCTGACAACAATTACGATGAATACATTCCGTGACCGCTATCGCAAAAATGTTCGTCGCAGTAAATACATGATGAATCAACCTGAACAATTAGACGTACCAATTTTAGATTTGGTTCCCAACAACGACTTTACGACAGAAGAGATTGTGGAAAAAACTGAAATTACGAAAATTGTACAGGAAAAGATGAGTCAGCTTGATAATATTTATCAAAAAACATTATGGTATTTCTATGTAGATCAATTTTCTTTAGCCGAAATTTCTGATCTTATGAAAGTTTCAATTGGTACTGTGAAATCTCGTTTATTCCGTGCAAAAGCACGCTTAAAAGAAATTTTACTATCCGACAATGGTGTTGCAGAAGCAGTATTGGCTTAATAATTTTTAGGACGAAAGCTATGGCAAAAAGTTGCTGTAGCTTTTTTTATGTTAAATTGCTCCCTTATAATGGCGAATAAGTTGTGTAAAGTGGCGATTAAAAAACTTAAGTGGCGAATATATGCGGAAGTGGCGAATAAAATTCTAAAAGTGGATATTATGACATCGGTATTGACGATTATGTAAGTTCAGTTGACGAATATAGAGGCAAGTATGGCGAATAACTCACAAAAAGTGACGAATAAAATTAAACCCCGATCATTTGCAGGAGCTTTTTTATAGTAAATGGCGAGTACCGGCTGATAAAGTGCAGTTAAGAGGGGAAACTCCCGATTTAAAATAAAAAAACACGTGAGCAGTAAAATGCTCACATGTTTTAAAATTTCGTACATTTTTCAAAGATTGCTGTTAAAGTTTTAATTTCATCTTCTGTTAACATCCCGAACAGATTCTCAAAAAGATTGTCTACTTGCTGACGAGAGCGTTCGAGCACCTCAATTCCTGCTTCTGTAATATGAATTTGCGAAGCGCGGCGATCCGTTTCATTTTGGGTTTTCTCAATTAAGCCTGCTTTAATAAGCTTCGTAGTCAAAACCGTCACACCGCCTGTAGTCACTTTTAGCTTCTCGGCAATGGCAGATGGGCGCTTAGGTCCGTCTGTATGTAAGTAAGCTAATATTAAAATATGTGATTTTGAAAAGCCTAGCTGATTTTGACTATTCCATTGATTGGCAATTTTGCGTTCTAACGATGTCATCTTTTCAAAAAGGTCGGATAATTGCTCGCGTTTATGCTCATTCATAAGTGTCAACTCCAAATGTTATCGCTATTCTACGGCTAATTTTTGAAGGGCATTTAATTCAAATGCTCGCACTTTTCGTGGAATGAAACGACGAATGTCCATTTCGTTATAGCCGATTTGAATGCGTTTTTCATCAAGTAAAATAGGGCTGCGCAGCATGCGTGGGTGATGCTGAATTAAGTTGTAAAGCTCCTGAATGGATAACTGATCAATATCAATATCCAGGTTCTTGAAATCATTCGAGTTTGTCGCAATAATTTCATCTGTACCGTCTTCTGTCATACTTAAAATATGTTTAAATTCTGCTAATGTTAAAGGTTGAGAAGTTGTTCTCTTTTCCGTATAAGCAATATTGTTTTCGTTTAACCATTTCAATGCTTTTCGTGATGAGGAACAGCTTGATTGTGTATAGATTGTTACTGTCATAATAATTTTCCTCGCTTTCCCATAATCAATAATTTGGTGATAGCTTAGTTGTAAGACATTTGTCTATAATAATATCTTACCAGTAAGCTATTTATAATGCAACTGGTTTTTTATATGTTTACCTACCTTTATCTGTATACCCATTCTTCTAATAAAATATACGTATTCTTTTATAAAAAAGTTTCGATTTTTATATTACAGTTTTGTAAAGAAGATAGGAGAGAGGGAGATTAATAATATAGAATAAATAAATCCTCGAATTTCTAATATATTCCCTGTTTTTTTAAAAAAGAACTCACAATGTTCACATATTGCATAAAAAATTCTAAAAAGCCTTTGAATGCACAAAAAGCAGCACACTCCATATAAAGAGTGCACTGCTTTATCAAATTATTTAAATTCGTTTAATTCTTTTGTTTCACGCGTAGTGAACCAGTCCTGTACATTCCATACTTTTGTTGCTAAGCCTTCATAAAATTCTGGCTCATGTGATACAAGAACGATTGTGCCTTTGAATTCCTTCATCGCGCGTTTTAGCTCCTCTTTTGCATCAACATCTAAGTGGTTTGTCGGCTCGTCAAAGATTAACCAGTTTGTTTGGTCCATCATCAGCTTGCAAAGACGTACTTTTGCTTGCTCACCACCAGAAAGAGAGTTCAGTGGGCGAGTAATATGATCCGTTTTCAGACCGGCACGTGCCAATGCTGCACGGACTTGTGCCTGTTCCATAGATGGGAAGGCATTCCACACATCATCAATCGGTGTAATTTTATCAGCTTTTACTTCCTGTTCGAAGTAAGATGGCTCTAAATAATCACCTAAAATGACTTTCCCGTCCAATGGTTGGACTTTCCCTAACATTGTTTTTAAGAGAGTCGATTTACCGACACCGTTCATGCCGACAAGTGCGATCTTTTCACCACGCTCAATTTGGAATGTAAGAGGCGGCAGTAACGGCTTTTCTTTATCATAGCCAATGACTAAGTTTTCTGCTTCAACTACATAACGGCCCGGTGTACGTGCTTCTTTAAAGCTAAACTCAGGTTTAACAGCAGTTTCTGGACGATCAATACGCTCCATACGATCCAATTGCTTCGCACGGGATTTTGCACGACCACTTGTTGAGTAACGTGCCTTGTTGCGGGCAATGAAATCTTCCTGCTGCTTAATAAATTCCTGCTGTTTTTCATATGCATCAATATGCTGGCGTTTGTTAATTTCCGCAAGCTCAATAAACTTTTCATATGTTGCTGTATAACGCGTCATTTTTGCGAATTCCAAATGTAAAATAACATCAACTACATCATTCATGAATTCTGTATCATGCGAGATTAATAGGAAGGCATATGGATAGTTTTTTAAGTAATTTTTTAACCAAGTGACATGTTCTTCATCCAGATAGTTCGTCGGCTCATCAAGCAATAGTACTTTTGGTTTTTCCAGTAAAAGCTTAGCAAGAAGTACTTTTGTTCGCTGACCACCGGATAATGCCGCTACATCGCGGTCAAGGCCAATTGCATCCAATCCTAAACCACGTGCAATGTCATCAATTTTCATATCTAACGTGTAGAAATCGCCGGCATCAAGTGCATCCTGGATTTCAGACATCTCTTCTAAAAGCTTGTCATAATCTGCATCTGGCTCTGCAAGCTCAGCTGAAATCTCATTTAAGCGTGCTTCTTTTTTGTACAGCGGTAAAAACGCGTCTCGCAATGCATCGCGCATCGAACGACCAGCCGTTAAAACCGTATGCTGATCTAAATAGCCGTAATGCGTGCCAGGAAGCCATTCCACTTTCCCTTCATCATGAATTGCTTGACCTGTAATGATGCTCATTAATGTCGATTTTCCAACACCATTTGCACCTACTAAACCAATATGATCGCCTTCTACAAGACGGAACGATACATCTTTAAATAATGTACGGTCACCAAATGAATGACCTAACTTTTCAACAGTTAAAATTGCCATATATAATCCTCCGAGTGTTTTAGTGTGTACTTACTAATAGTATGGTAAAAAGTAATATAAGATTAGTGAATTCAGTAGTTGATTGGAGTGGAGGCGGCGAGTGTAACTATCGGCTCTGCCTTTCGTGGCGGAGCGAAGCAGAGAAGTCACTCAAAGCTTCCTGAAGGATAAGCGTGACGCCTGAGACTACAGGGAACAAAAGCTAAGAACGCCACGTCCTGTGGCAACGCTTTTGTGACCGACATCATGTCGGACTCACGCCCCCGGAAAGCGTCCGCCGAAACGGAAATCAACAAGTACCAAAAACGGCATTATATTGCCTTGCTTTTTCCTCAAAAAAAACCCGCAACATTAAAGTGCTGCGAGCTGTTTGTTTAGTTCTGCTAGCCGTGCTTCCATATTTTCAAGACGTACGAGCGCTTGTTTGACTGAGTCTGGATGGCCTACTGATTCAAGCTTTTCCATATCGCCTTGAAGATTGATGTAATCCATCTTTAATTCGGCGATTTGTTGCTGCAGCTGGTCTTTTGTTAACATCGATAATTGCTCCTTTACGAACGAAAATTGATCTTTTCATATTGTAACATAATGCATTCTATTATGGAGGATAAGAAACCTTAATTTTTTGCGGAATCTATATAAGAAATACGTTAATGTGTACAACAAAAGGCGCAGACTACTATTTCTTCTTAAATGTGTGCCATATTGTGGCGGGCATAAGCTAAATCCAACAGTAGATTTTTTAAAATCTCATTGTTAGTTAAAATTTCAAGATTGCGCTGTTTACGGACTGCTCGTTCGCGACGCTGCTCATGAAGTAATAGTTCCATCACCGCATTTTGAATAATCGATTGTTTCATTTTCCGTCCTAAACCGATATGGATAAATCCATTCATTTCACGGGTGAACGCATAGTTCAGCTCATTATCATGCTGAGCGGTTGTAATGCAGGGAATACCGACAGCTGCAACTTTATATGGTGTATAGTTGGCATTGCAAATAATTAGGTCCGCTTGTGGCATTAACTCTAGAAGTGCATCGGGTTTTTGGACAATTACCGTATTTTTTCGGCTTAAAGCCATTAATTTTAAACTATCCAAGTCATGCTTATAATCAGCATCAATGGCAACGGAAATTTTCAACGGGATATGAAGCTGTGTTAGGTGGCGCAATGTACGGTATGTTAAATTATTGTTATCCCCATCTTCAAAGGCCACAACAATGTGCGGGAGTTCGCCTTTTATCGAGCTGTCAGGTGTTTGGAGAACTTCATGTGCGACTTTCTCCAAATTCTGCGGAACAGCAAACGCATAGCTTCCTGCCAGTTCTTGTACATGTGGTTCTTCATGGGATTCGCCAAATAGTGCAACGAGATGGCAGTCGATTAGATGTGCACCCATTCCAAAATCATCAAAGTGAACAATAGTAGAGCAAAATGGTCTAATCATTTCAACTTGTTCTACCTGTGTATCTTTTCCGTCGTGGATAATTAAATGAGGTTCTAATTCACGAATTTTCTTTTTAATCTCAATAAATCGATCAAAAAGAATAATATTTAAGCCTGTTTGGGCCAATTTATCAATGAGCTGCTGGTTAGTCGTTTTAACAAATAGAATGACACTCTCATCTTGCAATAAATTTGCTAATGTTACTGCACGTTCAAAAGGATACGTTCCTTTAATATCACAATGTTCGATAATCCATATAATTTTTCTTTTTTGCACGTAAATCCCATCCTTTCCACTATCTCTATAAAATATGGTGGAATAGCCGAAATTATGAATGAGAGAGTACATACATTAAATCGTAGAAAAGAGGAAAGATATGAAAGTAATGCGTTCGGCTTTAATCATAGGTGCGACAGGATTAGTTGGCTCGGAACTAGTCAAGCTGCTGTGTGAAAGTGATGAGTATGCGGCAGTGAATGTCCTTTCGAGAAGACCGCTTGATTTTTCCCATCCGAAATTAGATGTAAGGCTTTGTGAATTTGATCAGATTGCAGAATGTGATTTTGAGTTTGCGCATGAAGTGTTTTGCTGCTTAGGAACTACAATGAAAAAAGCAGGGTCAAAGGAGCAGTTTGAAAAGGTTGATTTCGAGTATCCATTAACAGTTGCCGCACTTGCCAAAAATAAGGGAGTCGGTCATTTTATCGTTATTTCGGCAATGGGTGCAAACGAAAAAGCGTTCGCATATTATAGTCGGGTAAAAGGAAAAATGGAGAGGGAACTGATTAATATGGATTTCCCGAAGCTATCCATTGTACGTCCCTCATTAATTACAGGAAACCGTCCAGAGTTTCGATTAGGTGAGACGGTAGGGGATAAGGTATTAAAGGTGCTCAATCCTTTATTGGTGGGCCCGATGAAAAAAGTGCGTTCAATTCCTGCAAAGCAAATTGCAAAAGCCATGAAAGTGATTGCACTGCATGGCAAAAAGGAAAAAGTCGCAATTTATTTATCGGATGAGCTTTTGGAAATGGAAATGCCAATTATTGAAGAAGAAAACTCATTTGTAGACAAAGAAGTAGCCTTCAATTGGAAAAAATTCGACGAAGAAGAGTTGCCACTTGCAGATAAAAAGACCGAAAGTAATCAAAGTAAATTAAAGGAAGCAGACAAAAGAAAATAGCATTCCTATTCCAGTATAACGATGTCCGACAAAAGACTGAAATTGATCTTTCCTAAGCAACTACCTATTATCAAAAGAAGTTATTCTGATACAATATGAGTACAACGAGTTACATGGAGGAACAATTATGAAAATATTACTTGTCGATGGTACCATCTTTGGCCGAAAAACTGGCGTTCTTTTGGAGCAGGTTCAACAATATATCGAAGCTTTTAACCCTTCACTGGAGTTGGAGATATTATATTTCTCAAAATTAAAGCATCAAATTTTAGACGGCAGCCCGCTAAATGACGATATGAAAATGATGATCCAAAAATTTGAAGAAGCCGATGCTTATATTTTTGCTTCGCCAATCTTTCAGGCATCCATCCCTGGTGTATTGAAAAATGCGTTTGATATGATTCCACCCAAAGCGATGCGCTACAAGCCAGCAGCGATTATCGGCAATGGCGGTACGTATCAGCACCATTTAGTATTGGAAAACCAATTGCGTCCGATTTTGGATTATTTCCGTTGCTTAGTAACACCGAACTATGTATATACACATGCAGACCACTTTGATAAGGACAATAAAATTATCGATGAAGATGTGCACAACCGTCTTCGAGAATTGGCTCGCGTATTCGTTCAATATTGCGAAATGACGAAAACGTTGTCAAAGCAGCCGGTAGATATTCAGTAAAATAAAGTGAAGCGTCCATGCCGAATATGGATGCTTCACTTTTTTCGTTTAGCTTATCATTTGCAGTATTGGGTATATACATCTTTAATTGAAATCTAAAAAATGGAAATTAGCATGTCCTTCAGATTGAATCTCACGTAATTTTGTTGTAGCATGAATATTCATCTGAAAATAAATAAGTAAAATTTTTACTTTTTGAGCATTTGGAGGCGAACAGAAGATGGAACAAACGATTTGGCAAAAGGAAGAGGCACACTTAAAGCAAATTAGTGCCCTGTTAAAACAACAAATCGAAGTGCAGACAAACCATTTAAAAAAGCAAAAGGGCGACATTGTCGAGGAACGTACACAAGCTTCTTCGGAGTTTAATGACATTTCTGGAGAAAGTGCCATCCAGTTTTCACAAATGCTACAAACGATGCAATTACGTGAACGAGAATATGTACAGCAAAGTGAACAATTAGCTAAAATGCAAATTTTATATAAAAGTCCTTATTTCGGACGCATATCACTCGAAAATGAACAAGGTGAGCGCGAACATTTATATATTGGCCTATCGACTTTCCGGGAGCCACTAACGGATGATGTTCTAATTTATGATTGGCGTGCACCGATTTCGAGTCTTTTTTATGAAAATAAAGTCGGACCGGCACGCTATCAAATTCCGGATGGTGAATATATTTCTGTAACGATTCAAGGCCGCCGTCAATATAAAGTGAAATATGATGAGTTGTTGCAAGTATTGGATGCGGATATTTATGTAGGTGATGAAGTACTGCAAAGCCTTTTATCCGATACCGCAAAGGAAAAGATGAAGTCGATTGTTGCGACAATCCAAAGTGACCAAAATGTCGTCATTCGTTCTTCAAATAAAGACAACCTTATCGTACTTGGACCACCCGGTAGTGGGAAAACGTCCGTTGCGATGCAGCGAATTGCCTTTTTACTTTATGAATACCGTCAGACAATGAATGCACGCAGCATTTTACTCATTTCGCCATCGGATTTGTTCAATGACTATATTTCAAATGTACTGCCAGAGCTCGGTGAGGAAAATGTACAGCATACGACGTATTACCGTTTATTACGTGATTTAAAATTAACGCATTACAAGGCGGAAACAAGCTATGAAAACATTGAGCGTCTTCAACATGCTACAGATGAAGAACGTGAACATTATGCATTTAAAGGTTCGCATAGTTATGTAAAACAATTGCTCGATTATATTGCAAGCATAAAAAAGAGGGGCATGCCATTTTATAACTTAAAGGTAGAGGGGAAGCTTTTCATTTCTGCAAAAAAACTAACTGAATTGTTTTATGAAAAGTATGGTGCACTGGATATCGACTTCCGACTGAAAAAAATCCGCACCTTCCTACTGGAAAAAGTTGGGCAGCAAAAATCAAAGGACCGAAAAGTATTAACAAAAGAGCTCAAGGCTGTAAATGCTTACATCGGCACAGATAAAGAAATTGAACAGCAAGTAAATGAAAAGCTTCAAAAAAGATACGGCAGGCTTGAGGACACAATTCAGCAACTCGGGTTCGTCAATATTAACAAAATGTATATTAATTCGCTCGCATTCGGAAATGACGATTTATTTACACAGGCAATTCAGGAGGCAACTACTGAAACGCTGAAAAATCGCATATTATATTATGAAGATTTAGCGCCGATCATGTACTTGCAGGCATTTGTAAAAGGCTTGTATGCCAATAATACAATCAAGCATATCGTCATTGATGAAATCCAGGATTATTCCTATTTACAACTCTTAACAATAAAAGCGATGCATCCGAAAGCACATTACACATTGTTGGGCGACAAAAATCAACTTGTGCATCCCCAAATGAAAGATTCATTGGCAGGTCCATTGGAAAAGCATTTCAAAGTTGTCGAGCTGAATAAATCCTATCGCTCAACAAATGAGATTACCGATTTTATGAGTGCTATTTTGAATAATACGACGACCCAATCGCTGGGTGTATCAGGTGAGAAGCCGCAAGTTATTGAGACAGCTACTGCTCCTAAAACAATTGCCCAGCTCGTAAAAGCACAATTTAAAGAGCAGGACAGCTTTGTCATCTTATGCAAAAATAAGTTGGCCTGTGAGCAGTTATATCATGAACTAAAGCCACTCGTACCAAAATTGCAGCTCGTAACAGAGGAGCAGAAGGTATATATGAAGGGCATTTTAATTATGCCGGGCTATATGGCGAAGGGGTTTGAATTTACGACGGTTGTTGTAGCGGATGCGAACGCCGAAGTGTATACCGAGAAGATGGATGCATATTTACTTTATACAATGACTTCGCGTGCCACACGTCAATTATTTTTTGTGACAGGGGGAATATTACCAAAAGCCCTTGCACACATTGGCGAACAGTATTATCGTAAAGAAGTGAACATTTAGGCGCACTTTGTCGTCTAACAGAAGATAACAACTTTTTTAGGAGATACAAATGGAAAATTTTGATTTGATTTTAGTTTTAAAGCACTTCATTATCGGATTGGTACAAGGCATAACGGAGCCAATTCCTGTTTCATCTAGTGGTCATGTAATGATTGCGAGTGAAATTTTGGGAATGGGTGAGCAAGGCTTTATGTTCGCCATTTTAACGAATACTGCATCATTAATCGCCATTATGTTTATTTATCGTGAAGATATTATTCGATTAATTACTGGATTTTTACTGTTTATTAAAACACGGGATGCTCGCTACCGCGCAGACTTTAACTTTGCACTGTACGTAATAATTGGCTCGATTCCGGCTGGTGTACTGGGTGTCTTGCTAAGTGATGTCATTGCAGACAATGTGAGTATGACAACAATTGCATTAATGCTCTTTGTTACAGGGATTGCCCTTTGGTTAATTCGCAACTTGCGCGGAACAAAGCGTGACGGTGATTTAACTGCAAAAGATGCCTTCATCGTAGGATTAGGGCAAGCAGTTGCATTAACACCAGGTATTAGCCGATCAGGTGCGACAATTATTTCAGCCATTGCGGTCGGTATGAACCAAGAGACGGCTTTACGATTCTCATTCATGCTGTATATTCCGGTAAGCTTAGGTGGAGTAGTATTAGGCTATACAGATTTCCTCGATGAGCCAAATAAAATGGACTTAGCCATTCCATATACAGTAACATTCCTTGCGACACTGTTCATGACCTATTTTGCAATGCGCTGGTTTATGGGAATTATGAAAAACGGCAAGTTGCATTACTTTACGTACTACTGCTTCTTAGTCGGTATTTTATTATTAATTTTTTATTAAGTCTTACACGTTTCGGAAAATTTTCCGAAACGTGTTTTTCTTTTTTTTTACATCTTGACAAAGAATGCAAAGTTCTATTTAATTAGTTAGTCTAACTAACTAATTTTCGGAGGAAGAAGTGACATGACATTCTTTTTACAAATACATCGTTTTCATAAACGTTATACGGCACAGTTATCCGCTATTTTAGCTCCGCATGAATTATCGAATGCTAACTGGTCGCTTTTACATTATTTAATGGAGCATGGTTTAACGACAACAAGTCAAATAGCAAAATACTGGGATGTTGAAAAACCGACCGTATCAGCAAATGTCAAAACATTAACCCGACATGGACTAATTCAAATAAAGTACGGGGAAGACAAGCGTGAAAAATACTTGAGTTTAACTAAAAGCGGAGAGAACTTGTATGGAATTATATTCCCCGAAATTAAACTACTGCAACAGCGGTTATTAAGTACGATGACTGAAGCGCAACGACAAAAATTTCAGCAAGCCTTAAATGAAATGGAACAGTTATTGAAAGAAGGTTTATTATGAATGAAGTAAAAGAACCTATTTGGACAAAGGATTTTATTGTAGTATCAATCATTAATTTTATGTCTATTTTAATATTTTTCCTCTTAATGGTGACGATCTCTAGCTATGCAGTCGAAACGTATCATGTATCGACAAGTATTGCAGGTCTTGTATCGAGCATTTTTATTATTGGAACGTTAATCGGTCGATTAGGAGCAGGGCGATTGATTGGGAATAGTGGCCCACAAAAAGTACTCATGACTGGTTTAATTGTATTTTTTATTACTACAACCCTTTATCTGTTCGAGTGGGGTGTTACGTATTTATTGGTGATCCGATTATTACAAGGGGTAGCAGTTGGGACAATTGGTACAGCAACAGGGACAATTGTTGCCACGATATTACCTGCAACACGTAAGGGAGAAGGAATTGGCTACTTTAGCTTAAGTGCTGTTTTGGCGACAGCAATAGGACCATTTGTAGGAATGTTTATAATGAAACTTGAAAATGGCTTTGATGTTATTTTCTATACAAATACAGTATTATCGCTACTTTTATTAATCGCCTCTTTATTTGTTAAAGTATCAATAACTCAAAAGAATACTAATTCAGAACTTCACTCACAAAAGTTATCGCTACTTGAAAAATTTATTGAACCGAAAGCAGTATCGATTTCTTTTGTTGCGTTATTAATTGGCTTTGCTTATTCAGGTGTAATGTCATTTTTAACGTTTTATTCTAGGGAAATTAATTTAGTAGAAGCTTCAAGCTATTTCTTTTTGGCGTATGCCTGTGTCATTATAATTTCACGCCCTTATACAGGGAAGTTAATGGATTTACGTGGACCGAATATTATTGTGTATCCGTGTCTCATCATTTTTGCGGTAGGTATGTTGCTATTTAGCCAAGCCTCAGCAAGTTGGATGTTACTTGTAGCTGCTGCCTTGATAGGACTTGGTTATGGAAACTTTAACTCGATAGCCCAAACAATTGCTGTGAAAGTAACAGAGCCGCATCGATTTGGTTTAGCAACATCGACCTACTTTATTTTTTATGATTTAGGTTTAGGTATTGGTCCGTTTATTTTAGGGATGGTAGAGCCACATACTACTTACCGTGTAATTTTTGCTTCTATGATTCCACTTGTCTTAATTTGTATCCCGCTTTACTATTTTTTAGTAGGGAGAAAGAAAGTGCTGTAATTAACGCATCTATGTCACAAATATACTAATGATAGGCAAGTATCTTTTGAAATGATATTTGCCTCTTGTGTAATAGATTGAAAAGTGATAAAATTTTGAAAATTTAAATTGAAAGAAGAGAGAATTTAACATGCAGTATTCTGACAGTATATTAAACACACCATCATCATTTATCCGTAATATTTTAAAAGTAACGGACGCAGCGGATGTCATTTCATTTGCCGGGGGACTGCCAAATCCGATTTCATTTCCAATCGGACAGTTGAAAGAATCCGTTAATCATGCGATTGATGAAAGTGGTGCGAAGGTTTTCCAATATTCCACGACTCAAGGGTATTTACCACTACGTCAGTATATTGCAGAAAAACATAACAAAAAGCAGCCAGGTCTGGATTATACAGCTGATGATGTGCTTATCACAACTGGATCACAGCAGGCATTGGAGCTTATTTCAAAAGTACTTTTAAATAAAGGCGATGGCGTAATTATAGAAGAACCGGGATACTTAGGGGCAATTCAGGCATTTACACTGCGTGAACCGACTTTCCACGGTGTCACTTTGGAAACGGAAGGTATAAATATAGCGGAATTGAAAGAAGCACTGAAAAAACCTAATGTCAAAATGGTTTATACAGTACCTAATTTCCAAAATCCAACCGGTTTAACTTATACACAGAAGCGCAGGGAAGAAGTTTATGAAGCGGTAAAAAATGAAGATATCATTTTCATTGAAGACGATCCATACGGCGAGCTACGTTTTACAGGTGAGCATTTACCATATATTGCAGCAGGTAAGATGGAAAATAGCGTCCTATTAGGTTCTTTTTCAAAAACAGTTGCACCAGGTATGCGCTTAGGCTATATGCTTACGAAAAACCATGAATTTTTAAGTCATATCGAAACAGCAAAGCAAGCATCTGATTTGCATACGAACATTTTCGCGCAATACACTTTGCACCATTATTTAACGAATAACGCCTATGAGGAGCATGTTGAAAAAATAATCGCCCTCTATAAGGAACAATCGGATACGATGTTAGCAGCAATGGAAAAATATTTCCCGCCGTATGTATCCTATACAAAACCTGAAGGCGGTATGTTCATCTGGGTAACGATGCCAGAAGGGGTAAATGCACTTGAAAAATTCCATGAAGCAATGGATCAAAAAGTAGCATTTGTACCGGGCAACCCGTTTTACACAGGTAAAAAGGAAGTAAATACGATGCGTCTTAACTATACAAATGCTACCCCTGAAATTATTGAAGAAGGCATTAAACGATTAGGGGAAATTTTATAAATTCATACAACTAAGCTATTGTGTTGATTCATTCAAGCAATAGCTTTTTTTAATAAACCATTTATAGGAAAATTGTGAAATAGTAGTATAATGTTTTATAAAATACCCATTTGAACGAGGTGTACGATATTGAAATTAACTATTGAAGTAATTGAGGAGTTTGGGGAGGTACTTTTACCTGCAGTGGAACTATTTGCAGAAAAACCTTTAGTCAATATTTATACAGACGTAACAAAAATGAATCTTTTAAAGCAGCAACTATTGAAAATGCCTAAAGTTTACGTCCATGCACATGAAGAAGGGCATTACGAGCGATTAACTGTAGAGGAAACGTTTCAGTTCTATTTAAAATTACATAATATGGACGATTCTGTCGAGACTCTTATGAAGGCATTTGGCTTGGAACAATTTAAAAAAATCCGTGTAAATGAATTAACTTCTGGTGAACGCCAAGTACTTAGTTTTTTAAAGGCTTATGTACAACGGAAGGAAGCAATTATTTTAATTGAACCCTTTCAAAATTTACAGCAAGTTGAACGCAAAGTTCTTATGCATTTAATCATACAAATTCAGCTTGCAGGCAAAAAAGTAGTGTTACTATCGAATAATTTAGAGCACTTAATTAATTCGGAAGGCGAAATATTAAGACTGGATGAAGAAGGCTTACATAAAATGGACGTTAAAGAAGAGCAACCGGAACAAGGACAAGGATCGATTGAAACGATTCAGTTGAAAATTGAAAAGATTCCAACGAAAAAAAATGAAAAAATCATCCTATTTAATCCACCAGAAATTGACTATATTGAAAGTGTCGAAGGGGAAGTATTTGTATATGTAGCTGGAGAAGCATATCCATGTACATTAACATTGAGTGAGCTGGAAAAACGACTGCATCATTTCGGTTTTTTCCGCTGTCACCGCTCATATATCGTCAATTTGCAAAAAGTAAGGGAAATAATCTCATGGACACGCAATAGCTATAGTCTATCGCTGCAAGGTACAGGGAAATTAGAGGTGCCCCTTTCAAGAACAAAGCTTTCGGAGCTAAAAGAAATTGTCGGAATATAACAGATTTCCTGGGAAATATTTTGTACCACTCATCGATTTATAACACCAAACAACCCTATAAAGCGACAATTCACCGATATTATAATGCAGTGATTGCTTCCTTCCTTTAAATTAATGGTATCAACGATTTCAAGGGAGGAAATAAAATGACAGCGATTATTGAGGTGCAAAACCTACAGATGAAGTATGGAAAGGAAGAGGCATTGAAAAATGTTTCCTTTTCCATTCGTAAAGGAGAAATTTTTGGCTTTCTTGGTCCAAGCGGCTCAGGGAAAACGACAACGATTAAAATACTGACTGCACAGTTAACCCATACAGGCGGTCAAGTATCTGTTTTTGGACAGCCAGCCAGTGAAATGAATAAAGTGCATAATAAATCGAAGTTTGGCATTTTGACAGATAATAGCGGGCTATACCAACGGCTCTCTATTGAAGAAAACTTATTGCTGTACAGCCAGTTGTACAACTTACCTAAAAGTACAATAGAGGAAGCGTTAGCATTCGTAAATTTGCAGAAGGATCGTAAAAAGAAGGTCAATCAGCTTTCCAAAGGGATGATGCAGCGTGTTGTTCTAGCCCGCACGATTATGCATAAACCACCATTACTGTTTTTGGATGAGCCTACTTCTGCGCTGGATCCAGTAAATGCTCAGCACATTTATAATGGTCTTCGTAAATTGAATGAGTTAGGTACGACGATCTTTTTAACAACGCACAATATGGAAGAAGCAGAGTTGCTATGCAATCGAATTGCCTTCTTACATAAAGGTGAAATCCGTGAAATTGATACACCGCTTGCTTTAAAGAAAAAATATAGCGACCACTCATTTACAGTGGAGCTTGAAAATGGGGAAAACCATGTTGTCTATAATGGGGAACAAGGTGCGCTGCAAGTAATGGAGTGGATGAAGGCAAAGCGTGTGTCACGCATGTATTCTAACGAACCGACATTAGGCGATATTTTCGTACAATTAACAGGGAGTGATTTATAATGAACATTTCAGTAAAACGTATTCAAGCCATTTTCATGAAGGACTATAAAGAGTTTTCCCGTAATTATGTAATCTCATCTGTTGTACTTATGCCGCTAGTTTTAGCACTTTTTTATGGACGAATGGGCTCTAATTCCATTGATATGTACTTTTTACCTCTGAATGTAACACTTTCAATGGTAACTACGTATGTTCAGGCATGTCTGATCGCAGAAGAGAAAGAAAGGAATACGCTGCGTGGTTTAATGATGTCACCGGCTTCAACATTTGATATATTATTTGGCAAAAGCTTACTAGTATTTTTAACGACAGCCATCATTTTAGCCGTATCTTGCTATTTAGTAGGGTTTGCACCGAAGCAGATTATAGTAATTGCGCTTGCTTTAGCGCTTTCAACAGCTTTCTATTTGGCGTTAGGAACAATTTGCGGCTTATTTACAAAGTCCATTATGGAAGCTTCTTTAGCTGTTCTACCAGTAATGATTATTTTTACATTCGGTCCATTGGCACTAGCTTTAGGAGAAGATCATCTATTATACAAAATTGTCGAAGTTTTACCGAGTACACAATTGATACGATTGGCAGAGCTGTCACAGGCAAATGCAGCATTCACTGAGTTAATAGGTGCATTTAGCATAATCACTGCATGGACAGCAGGTGCAATCGCAATATCGGTAGTACTGTTTAATAAACGTACAAAAGACTTATAGTATATGGGGCTTTCTGAATTTACTTCGGGAAGCTCTTTTTTGATGTCAAAATGTTAAAGCAGAAGGAAAGTGTCATGTTTAAAGGACAAACTTCTTTATTCGTTCATTATGAAACTATAAAAAAAGAAGCATACTCAATTTGAGTATGCTTCTTGCAACTAACTATATACTTAAATCGTTAAAATTAAAGTTTAGTTACGTTAGTAGCTTGTGGGCCACGGTTGCCTTCTTCAACGTCGAATTCAACTTTTTGACCTTCGTCTAAAGTTTTGAAACCTTCGCCTTGGATAGCTGAGAAGTGTACGAATACATCGTTACCGCCTTCAACTTCGATGAAACCGAAACCTTTTTCTGAGTTAAACCATTTTACTGTACCTTGTTGCATGAGAGAAAACCTCCAAAAAAATTAATTATTGAATTGCTAAATGTATAAAAAAATTCACACATTAAAAAAGGGAGCGTACACGTTCACTTTTTTAATATGTGAATTAATCGTAAACAGCTTAAGCAATTTAATTACTCTTATTGTATAACAAGATTATCCAACTGTCTACTAATTTTTCTCGAAAAGAGGTGAAATTTTTGATTTTTCATACAAATGAAGGGAAAGAACGATTAAATTATATCGGAAATAATCTTATTTTACCACTTAAATTTTGATGGAATGGATAAAATTTTGCGTATTTATTAAAAATAAAGGTTATTTTTACAATAAATTAAATTAAATGGAAATTAATTGAAGTGTAATATACATTTATTTTACATAATTAGGAGATTCGGTTTGCTAAACAACAAGTCAGCACAACGTTAGACACAATTACGCCAAGGCTTAATTAATGTATGGTATAGTTGGTTCAAAGAGGTATGAAAGGATTGTGTACGATGGCTAAAAGTTTAGTATTGGCAGAGAAACCTTCAGTTGCACGAGACATTGCGAATGTGCTGAAGTGTCATAAAAAAGGAAATGGCTTTTTAGAAGGGGATAAATACATTGTCACATGGGCGCTAGGACATTTAGTGACATTGGCAGATCCTGAAAGCTATGATGAAAAATATAAACAATGGAAGCTGGAAGATTTACCAATGCTTCCGGAACGTTTGAAATTAACAACTATTAAACAGACGAGCAAGCAATATAATGCGGTAAAATCACAGCTTACACGTGGTGATGTCAATGAAATCATTATCGCAACAGATGCGGGACGTGAAGGAGAGCTTGTAGCACGTTGGATTATAGACCGTACAAAAGTGAATAAGCCGATTAAGCGCCTATGGATTTCTTCCGTTACCGATAAAGCAATCAAAGAAGGCTTTGCGAATTTAAAGCCAGGCAAAGCGTATGAAAACCTTTATCATGCAGCGGTAGCCCGAAGTGAGGCGGACTGGTATATCGGGCTGAATGCAAGTCGTGCGTTATCGACGAAATTTAATGCACAGCTAAACACAGGGCGCGTGCAAACTCCTGTTGTCGCAATGGTGGCAGCACGCGAAGATGAAATAAAGCACTTTAAAGCTCAAACATACTACGGTATCGAGGCACAAACGAAAGAATTAAAATTAACGTGGCAAGATGCTACTGGCAATTCACGTAACTTTAATAAAGAAAAGATCGATTCGATTGTTAATGACCTGGACAAGCAGGATGCCAAAGTAATCGATGTGGAACGAAAGCCGAAAAAAACGTTTTCACCGGGGCTTTATGATTTAACAGAATTACAGCGTGACGCGAATAAACTATTTGGCTATTCTGCAAAAGAAACGCTAAACATTATGCAAAAGCTGTATGAGTCGCATAAAGTTCTAACGTATCCACGTACAGATTCCCGCTATCTTTCATCTGATATCGTTAGTACATTGCCAGAGCGCCTAAAAGCATGTAGCGTAGGTGAATATCGTACATTGGCAAATAAGGTAATAACGAGACCAATTAAAGCAAATAAATCTTTTGTAGATGACAGCAAAGTTTCAGATCATCACGCTATCATTCCAACTGAAGAATATGTTAACTTTGCGAATTTCACGGATAAAGAGCGTAAAATTTATGATTTAGTCGTTAAGCGTTTTCTGGCTGTTCTTTTCCCGGCACATGAATTTGAGCAATTAACAGTACAGGCCCAAATTGGTAAGGAGAAGTTCATTGCGCGCGGTAAAACGGTGCTTTCTGCTGGATGGAAAGAAGTTTACTCAAACCGATTTGACGATGAAGATTTAAATGAAGACGTGAAGGAACAATTATTACCACGTCTTGAAAAAGGACAAATACTGAAGGTTAATTTACTTGCTCAAACTTCCGGACAAACGAAGCCACCAGCTCGTTTCACAGAGGCTACAATACTAACAGCAATGGAAAATCCGTCTAAATATATGAATACACAAAATAAAAAGCTTGCCGATACATTAAAATCAACCGGTGGATTAGGTACAGTTGCAACCCGTGCCGATATTATCGATAAATTATTTAATTCCTTCCTTATCGAAAAACGCGGGAAAGATATTCACATTACATCAAAGGGCCGTCAGTTATTAGACTTAGTACCAAACGAGCTAAAATCTCCTGAAACGACAGCCGAGTGGGAGCAAAAGCTTGAGCTAATTGCTAACGGTAAGCTGAAAAAAGATACGTTCATTAATGAAATGAAGCAACATACAAAAGCCATTGTTTCGGACATAAAAAAGAGCGACAAAAAGTTCAAGCACGATAATATTTCAACAAAATCCTGTCCGGATTGTGGAAAACCTATGCTTGAAGTGAATGGGAAAAAAGGCAAAATGCTCGTATGTCAGGATCGTGAGTGTGGTCACCGTAAAAATGTCTCCCGCGTAACGAACGCCCGTTGTCCGCAATGTAAGAAAAAGCTTGAATTACACGGACAAGGCGATGGTCAAATTTTCGTGTGTAAATGCGGTTACCGTGAAAAATTATCAGCCTTTGAAGCGCGCCGTAAAAAAGAAGGTGGCGGCAAAGTGGACAAGCGTAGTGTCCAAAAGTATTTAAAAGAGCAAGAAAAAGAAGCAGAGCCGATTAATAATGCATTTGCAGATTTACTAAAAGGTATGAAATTTGATGATTAATCATCTTTTTAACTAATTATATTAAATAACTAAACGCAAGAACATGAAGTCAGTGGAAGTGACAATGTTCTTGCGTTTTTTTTATTTAAAGAATTTGAAATTAAAAATTAGAAAGACACTTTTTGGGAGGGGCTTACCACACGAATAAGTTTTTATCTGTAGCATACATTAGCAGTTGGGAAAGGGTATTTTTTTCAGAACAGTAGGGAATAATAAGAGAATGAAGAACTGGGGAATTTTGTTTTTTTTATTTCCGTCGTGTGTAGGTTGTAAATCTGATTTAATCGTAGTATTTACGAGGTGTGAATTATGTTAAATAAGAAGCTAATTATTGGGACTTTATTTGTTACACTACTTCTATTATTGGCCATCTTCGTTGGGAAGGATAGGTTTTCGAAGCAAGAAGATGAGGATTCAAAACTTTCTATAAAGGAGACTTCTGAAATGGAAATTTCACCTTTGAAGGAATCTGAAAGAAATGAAGAAAGACCCCAATTGAAATACACTAGTAATGAATTTCAGGCTGGTATGAATCTACTGATTTACGGTCATCCCGATATGGCTGAGGCCAGAAAGATATTTGAACGTATAAGAAATTTGGGGATTAACAGTGTGGCAATAAATTTTCCTTTTTATCAATCAGATTCGCAAGCAAATGAGGTAACTGTAAGTCAGGCTTATACACCGACGATTCAAGAACTTCGAAAAATCATAGAATTCGCACATGCGTCTGAGCTCAGTGTTATGATTAGACCCATCATGGATGAACAAGTTTTTCTATCCTCAAATATGTGGAGAGGGCAGATAAAACCGACAGACCCGGATTCTTGGTTTGACAGCTATCAAGCATTAATACTCACATACGCTACTTTGGCTGAGACGACTAATGCAAAATCATTAAATATTGGGACGGAACTGAACTCAATGCAAAATAAATATCAGGATAGATGGACAGAACTTATTGAAATTGTGCGTGGGGTTTACAAGGGAGAGCTATTGTATTCCTTTAACTACGATACAGTTTCAGAAATTCCTTCTCTTGAGTTTGTTAAATTACTTGATCAGGTTGGGATTGATGCATATTTCCCATTAGATCTACCAGATGGAGCTACGACAAATATGCTGGAGGAGGAATGGAAGAACCAAATCAATCAGTTGGAAGAAGCGTTATGGCAACAAACCATTATCGTAACTGAAGTTGGAATCCACCCTATTGCCGGTGCATATCGTACCCCTTACTCATGGAGTTTTCCTGATGGTACTTTTGACCCTCAGTCACAAGTTAATTATTATGAAGCGACATACAATACTTGGAAGCCAAAAGCGGAAGGAATTTATTGGTGGGCTATTACACTTGGCCAGGATCCCAATGAAATCAGCTTCTCTCCTTTAGGATTACCAACAGAAGAAGTGATTAAGAAGCACTTTCTTAAAAATCACTAATGATAAATAAAAGAAATAGGTATGCTGTAACTATAGTTCCATAGGACCGCTCATTATATACTCTTAATAACTTAATGATAAAAGGCTGAAACCACGCTGAATGTGGTTTCAGCCTTTTTTTATTCTCTTTAAAAATATTTATAATTTATTTTCACTTTTCGGTATAGTTCTATAGAAGCAAGAATAATGTAATTTTATCATGTTGATAAACCATCGTTGTATTTTTGGAGAAGGAGTACATTTTATAAAGGAAGATACCAAAGTTTGAGTGGTTTTGTTCATGATTGATAAAAGACTGTTAAAGGGACAGTGTAAAGGAGTATGTAAATGCAGGTAAGGACTATGGGCCGACACAAGATATTAATTTTCATTATTTGTATCACTCTTTGTACTATATTACCAAATGTTTCAGTGGAAGCTGCCAAGGAGGCTAAAGAGCCGGAAGTACTAGTTATATATACAACAAGGGACGGAAAAATGAATGAGGAGCAGCGTTATTTAGATTTATTAATCGGTCACTTCACATCCAATATTCGATTTATAAGCAGTGACGATGTAGAGAAAAGCGATTTATCTTCAGCAACACATCTATTTTATTTTGGTCAATACTCAACGCAGCTACCAGCCAAATTTAATACATTATTTGATGAATATGAAGGTACGATTGTAGCAATTGGTTATAACTCAGAAAAGATTGGAAATCAATTTTCGTTTATTGACCCAAAACATGAGGTTACCATCGATCAAATTTCTATGAAGAGTTCAGATAAAACATTGGATATTACCAAAATGTATATTGTTGAAATTAAAGCTTACGAAGGCTCTGAGATTCTGATTAATGGACGTATGAAGGAAGGGGGTGTGGACTATCCGGTAATGGTAGAGGGAAATGGAAATTATTACTACGCATTTGACACTGTGGATTCAAGTCGGGCCACACTATTTGCTGAAGCTCTCCACGATGTGTTCAAAATTGAACATGAGGAAATATCCCCTGGTTATATCCGATTAGAAGATGTCCACCCCTTAGTGAACCCTAAACCACTTCAAGAAATAGCTAGCATGTTAAAGGAAAAGGATATACCCTATATGGTTGCTGTAATACCGATCTACACAAACCAGATTACGGGAAAGAGAAGTACCTTTGCTGATTCGCCGGAATTGCTGAAAGTTCTAAAACAGATACAGAAGGATGGGGGAAGTATTGTACTCCATGGATATACACATCAATTTAGAGCTTCTGAGACAGGCGAGGGATTTGAGTTTTGGGATGTAGAGAACAACTCGCCGATATATTTCCCCGAAGATCAGGAATATACATTAAAAGAAGAAAAGGATTTTTCTTCAAAAGAAGATTATTTGAATTACATCAATGATTTAAAAGCATATGAAAGAGAGTATACAGAAACAAAAATAAATCAAGGAATCGATGAGTTAGCTAAATATGGTTTATATCCATTGGCTTTTGAAGCTCCGCATTATACTATGTCCCAATATGGTTACGAGATATTATCTGAGTATTTTTCTACTTATGTAGGTCAGGTACAGCTTAGTGATAAGGATTGGGAAATAATGGACACCTCTCCGTATATTACTTCTCCTTCATTTTTACATGGAATGAAGCTGCTTCCTGAAACAATGGGATATATACAGCCAGGTGTTGAGCAAGCTGTTCAAAAAATGATGGATAATGCCGGAAGAATTAGATTGACTCGAGACGGGATATTATCTGCTTTTTATCACCCTTATCTAGGGGCAGAAGGGTTTAAAGAATTACTGGATGAGCTAGATAAATTACCGAATGTTTCCTGGATCGATCTAAAAGAAATGGATGTATGGGTAAAGGGCAAAAATGTTTCTATTCATACTGTGAATGGTCAAATCATTAAAGATTTTAATCGTTTAAAAATCGTCTATTCTTCCATGGAGGCACCCCTGTTCTATTTAGGTCAATTTGTTCGTTTTGCAGCATGGGTAATGGTTGTTATTGGAGGTGCTGCAGTTTGTGTGTTTATTGTTTTTACCTTCCGCTTAATAAAGAGAAATAATCAAATAGAAGGGTGACCGTAATAGCAAATTTATTCCTCTATATTTCTATTTTCCTGATTTGGACTATGCTGTTTTACCATGCTTTCCTGATGTTAGGGGGGTATTTTCACTCATTAAAATATAAAGACTTTAAGAAGAGATTCAATATTCCACTGGAAGAATATCCAAAGGTAAGTATCCTTATACCGGCTCATAATGAAGAGATAGTCATTGAAGATACGATTCAATCAATGATAAGGCTCGATTATCCAAAAGATAAGCTCGAAGTGTTAATTATTAACGATAATTCGAGTGATCAAACTGGTACCATTATTGATAGGTATGCAAAGGAATATTCTTATATCCACGCTGTCCATACGAAGCCCCCTCATGCCGGAAAAGGAAAATCCGGTGCTTTAAATCAAGGATTCAAACATTCAACTGGAGAAATGATTGTAGTATATGATGCCGACAATACGCCCGAACCAGCAGCTATACGTAATTTGGCATTGGGATTGCTGAAAGATAAAGAAGCCGGTGCAATGGTAGGTAAATTCCGTGTAGTAAATGCAAATAAAAATTTACTAACACGACTAATAAACATAGAAACTTTAACTTTTCAGTGGCTCGCTCAAGCTGGACGCTGGTTTTGGTTTAGAATGACAACAATTCCCGGAACGAATTTTGCGATCCGTAGGTCCATTTTGGATGAGCTTGGGGGGTGGGATGAAAAAGCTTTATCGGAAGATACAGAATTAAGCATCAGGGTCTATAATCTGGGCTATTATATTCGTTTCTTCCCGGAAGCTGTTACTTGGGAACAGGAACCAGAAAATATTCGTGTATGGTGGCGACAAAGAACAAGATGGGCCAGAGGAAACATATATGTAATTTTAAAATATCTATTCCAAATTCATAAATTAAAAAATAAAAAAATAGTTATCGATATCGCATATTTCTTATTTACGTATTTTTTGTTTTTTGGCGGAGCTATGATTTCTCACCTTATATTTGTCGTTAATTTTGTACATGATTTGAAGTTATCAATTGGAGTTGTCTCCTATGCATTATTGATTATCGGATTTCTCCTTTTTGTGACGGAAGTTTGTTTGGCTCTAAGCATGGAGAAGAAACAGCTTACCACAAAAAACTGTCTTATTGTGTTATTAATGTATTTTACTTACTCACAATTATGGATCCTTCTAGTGATACAGGCTGTGTTCCTCGAAGTAAAAAGGGTGTTATTAAAACAAGAAGTCAAATGGTATAAAACACAGCGCTTTAAACAACCAGAACAAAAAAGAAATTCAGTGTAAGTACAAAATAGAGAAGCTATACAATGCTTAAGGCAATTGTATCAGGTAATTATAGCCAACATGTCTTTCAATTGACCCAGCAGATATAAAAAACGCTATTTTGCAATAAGTGCAAAATAACGTTTTTATGGGTTTAATTTTTCTGTGCTTTTACCGGTTTAAAAATTGACAGTAAGAAAATAACGAAACCTGTAATACCAATTCCTAAAATGGTATTGAAGGAAGCACCTGTGTAAAAGCTGCTACCAAAGTAGAAAATTTCGCGCAATCCTTCAGAAGCGAAGCGAATCGGTACCCAAGGACGAATGAAGTTTACAAAGAAACTTGGAAGCATTTCCTGTGGTGTCATTAGAACACCCATACCTAGAAGCATGACAACCATGAACAACGTAATCGCTGGTTTTCCGATCCATGCAGTAATTGCAGATACTAATAAGAAGAAACAGAATGCTGCAAACGATACAAAGAAAGCAACCAGGAAGTAGCCAGGCATGTTAATACCAGCAACCGATGCTAATGTTGCTACAGTAAAACCTGAGAATAGGGCGATAATCACACCGAATAACACTTGTTCACCCATTAATCGAACTACTTGTTTACGAGTTAAGTTTTCTCTTTTCAGAATGATGGATGTTGATAAGAATAATACGAAACCGCCAATTAGCGCACCTACCCAAGCAGGTACCGCCAATAAAGTTGGTGCACTGCCATTAGCCGTAGCTGCAGTGATTGGGTTAAATATCTCTTCTTTCGCTACAATCGGATGCACTAGCACAGCAGCTTGATCAGCATCGATTTGCTGATTATCCATTTGTGCTATAAAGTTTGCTGAGTATTGTCCGCTTAACTGTGTAATTAAACCATTTAAAGCTGTTTTAGCAACGTTGGAACCTGTCATGTTAAAGCCTTGGTTAAGGTATATTTCCAATGTTGCGGCACTGTTGTTAGCCAGCGCATTTTGCACGGCATCGTTATAGCCATCAGGAATAACTAATGCTGCATAATATTCTTTTTCATCAAATAAGACTTCAATATCCTCCAGTTTTTCATCTGTAAAAGCCAGCATTGGCTCTGCGCCATCAATACCCTGACTCATTTGTGCTACAGCCGCTTTCACAGATTCTACATGCTCACCCTCATCATTTACAATTAGTGCAACCGGTAGATTTTTTACTTGTGGATCTCCTTGTGCGAATAAGTTTACCGAAAATAGAGCAATTATTAATATAACGGCAATGGGAGCGGCCCATGCTAATTTTTCTTTAAATAATTTCAAAGGGAATCTTCCTTTCTCAATTTTGAACACATTGTTTAGTGGTACCTGTTTATTTTATAATCATAGAAAATGCAAAGCAATCAACAAAATGAACAGATTGTTCAATTTTGTGTAGAGAGGGTGTTTTTTTGAGTATTTACAGAGAAAAAAACCGAAAAACAAAAGACCTTATTCAAGCGTCATTTATAAAAATCTTAGAGAAAAAAACCTTTGAATCAATTACCGTGGGCGATATTGCAAAACAAGCACAAATTAATCGAGGAACATTTTATTTACACTTTATAGATAAATTTGATTTATTGGATCAAATAGAACAGCGGTTGTTTGGAGATTTAGGCAATCATATTGATGAATTGCAATCGAACTATTCTTCTACGCATACGTTTGAAAAAGAACAGGAACAATTAGCTGCGACATTATTCAGCGCTATTAAAATGCATTCACCTTTACTCAAAATATTTTTAAGTGATCATGGTAGAGCAGGTTTCCACCTTCGATTCAGGGAGGCGTTTTCAGAAAAGGTACGTGTCAATCTAGAGGAAAACGAAAGCTTCAAAGCTACGTTGAAGGTCCCAATGGAATATTTTCTATCGTTTATCACATCTGCCTTTTTAGGATTAATCGAACAATGGGTTCAAAATGATTTGGACAAAACACCTCAAGAGATGACGATATTATATATTGATATTATTTCCTTTATTCAAAAGACAAATACTAAAAAAGCGTAAAATTAACTAATATTTATTAATTAATTATTTGTTATAATTTTACATAATAAGGATAAAGGAGAATGATTATTATTATGCTTTTTATGTTAATTGTAAAAGTCTCAAGCAATTCGGAAAAAGGGAATCTCCCGAGCTCAGAGCTTATGGAAGCGATGGACAAGTACAATGAGGAATTACTACATGCGGGTGTAAGAGTAATGGCGAAGGGACTTCATCCGAGTTCAAATGGTCTGCGTATTTCATTTCCCATTCCCGGAGAGAAGCCAGTAATTACGAAAGGTCCTTTTACTGAAACGAATGAACTAGTTGCCGGTTTTATATTGATTGAGGTGAAGTCGAAGGAAGAAGCGATAGAGTGGGCAATGCGGATGCCCGACCCGCAAGGATATGGAGAAGGGCAGATTGAATTGCGTCAAGTATTTTAGGGAGAGAGGGGAAGTTTTGGATTTAATGTATACCAAATATTTAGCTGGAAAAATTACTGAAAGTTCCCCAATACTCCTGTTTATATAGCATTGGATAAGAGGATATGAAGTTTACCATTATTACTGCATAATCCAGCATTGGATATACGTCGAATAAAAATCGATCCCCATATCGAATGGCTGTTAATGCAAGCGGTAATTCGCGCCTGAAAACGCTATTTCGGCGTATTGCTGCTTCTAAATCATGCTCTTTTTGATCTAAACAAATATATACATTGTAGATTAGGGAATTACCATTCATTATCCACTGTCCTAATACTTCATCTCTCATCTCCGTATTAACTTTGTCCCAGGCAAATTGTGTCCCAATGGTTAAAAATAATTCTCCCGTAAAGTCAGAGTGCGTTAATGTGTGATGTCTTGGAATAATTGGTTCCTGTGCCGTCACACCATTCCTATATTCGACAGTTAGCCTTTCAGGGGCAAATTTACTCAAGTCACTACTCCCATCGTCTTTTTTTATCAATATGCTACCTGATTGTTTGAGGTGACGGATGTACCCTAAGTAAGAGAGGTTTATAAAGAATCAGTATTTCAAATGTCTAAGTTGCATTAAAATACGAACATATATTATGTAGAGTTCAATATTAATAGGGAGGTGAATGATATGCCATTTTTCCGACAAGAAGGTAGAATGGAGAGATTTCCACCACCAGCTGGCCAACAATTCGGTCCTCCTCAAATGGGTAGACAACGTAATGGAGTGCCTAGGTCTAATGATTTTTCAAGACCGAGAGATTCCTTTTACTCACCATACTCGTTTGATCCAAGACAGGGGCAACAGCAGTTTAATCCTTATTCACAAGCACCATCGTCTCGCTTTGGAGGTTTATCCGATAATTTAAATACTATGATGGGCCATGTTGGTACAATTACGAATGGAGTTAATATGATGAGACAAGTCGGTGCAATGTTTAATCTTTTTAGATAACCTTTAAAAATTAGGAATTCATATTTAGCTTATCTATAAAAATTATTGATAAGCTTTTTTGTTTGCTTCACATCCTACTCATTATAAAAAAGACTCAAATCAAGTCGATTTCCATCGAATTTGATTTGAGTCTCATTTTATTTTTGTCGTGAGGATTTTTGCAGATGTTTTAATAGGATAGGAGATTAACTATATTTCATTCTATAAATTCGTTATGATAATTAAAAAGATTGCGAAAATTAAAAGAGGTGTATAGCAATGCCAAAGCATATTTTACTCGTTGAGGACGACGAATCGATTCGTGAAATGGTAGAGAAATATTTAATCATGGAAGGCTTCCATGTTACTACGGCTTCAAATGGTGAAGAAGCGTTACATCATTGTTTAAATACTTCGTTTGACTTAATGATTTTGGATATTATGATGCCAAAGCTGGATGGTTTAGAAGTATTGAAAGTAATTCGAGAAAAACACGCACTACCGATTTTAATCATGTCTGCGAAAGATAGTGATGTGGATAAGGCAATCGGACTGGGATTAGGGGCAGATGATTATATTGCTAAGCCATTTTCAATTTTGGAGCTTTCTGCACGAGTGAAAGCCGCAATTAGGCGAGCAACGACCTACTCCTCTCATTTAGAGATGAAGCAAGATTTTTTGAAAATTGGTGATCTTACTATTGATATTTTGAACTTTTCTCTCCAAAAAAATGAGCAAATAATAAAACTTACTTCAAAGGAGTTCGCCATTTTGAAGTTATTTGCTACTAATCGTCAGCGCGTTTTTACGAAACAACAAATCTATCAATACATTTGGAACGATGAATATTATGGGGATGAAAATATTATAAATGTCCATATTAGTAGGCTTCGTGAAAAAATTGAAGATGATCCATCCAATCCTCAATATATTAAGACGCTTTGGGGCATTGGTTATAAATTTGAGGGGAATTAACATGATTTTATTTCTTACCATAATTATTTTTTCGTTACTCATCATCATTTATTTCCAATATCGTGAAAAGAAAGAACGTAATATGTCTATTCATTATACATTCGAGAAATTACAAAACATCATGGCTGAGCACACAGGTGAAAAGATTTTAACCATGACTACCAATCGGGAATTACAGTTATTGCTCACAGAGATTAATCGGCTGTTGGACTATAACCAAAAAGCTATTGCTACACAACGTAAAACAGAAGATGCTACAAAGAAAATGATGGCCAATATATCGCATGATCTAAAAACGCCCTTGACTGTTGTTCTTGGGTATATTGAAATGCTTCAGCTAGACACGACTAACAGTGAAGAAGAACAACAACGACTGCTTCGTGGAGTCCATGCAAAAACACTGGAAGTTCTTCAACTCCTGCATCAATTTTTTGATTTGGCTAAAATAGAATCAGGGGATTTGAATTACCCCATCACCAAGATAAATGTGAATGAAATCTGTCGGAAGAACATTTTGACATTCTATGATATCGTCACGTCAAAAGGCATTAATATTCACATCGATATCCCAGAAACAACGGTCTATGCAGTGGGAAATGAGGACGCTCTTGATAGAATTTTGAATAATTTATTAACTAATGCGATTACTTACGGGGCAGCGGGCAAGGTAATTGGTTTAGCTATTGAATATGATGAGACACATATATCGATTAATGTATGGGACCGCGGGAAGGGCATTGATGAATATCATAGAGATCATGTCTTTGAAAGAATGTATACCCTCGAAGATTCTAGAAATAAATCGTATCAAGGTAGTGGTCTCGGGCTGACAATTACAAAGCGTCTCGTTGAATCAATGGGAGGGTTCATTCATTTAACAAGTATTCCGTACGAAAAGACCGTCTTTACTATTTCATTAAAAAGAATTACGTATTAAACCATTTTTATTAAACGTAAGGAATTTTTAAGAATTAGGTAAGAAAAAAGAGAGGTTCAATTCTTATACTTAAAGTAAGTTACAAATAAGGGAGGAAATTTGTATGACATATCTTGTCCAAACAAATCGGCTTACAAAAGTATATGGAGGAAAGGAAGTTGTTTCCGAGGTTAGTATGCATGTAAAAAAGGGAGAAATTTATGGTTTTTTAGGATCTAATGGTGCAGGAAAAACAACAATTATGAAATTGATTACTAATTTGATAAAACCGACAAGTGGACACATCGAAATTTTTGGAGAAACATTAACCCCAAAATCCTATGAAGTTTTAAAAAGAATCGGCACCATCATAGAATATCCTATTTTTTATGAAAAGTTAACTGCACAAGAAATATTGAGTCTCCATTGTGAATACATGGGCTATTATGACAAAAAGGAAATCAATCAAGTGCTTGAGTTAGTCAATCTATCACATACGGAAGGGAAATCAGTAGAAGATTTCTCACTCGGGATGAAACAACGATTAGGTATTGCACGAGCGATTATTACAAAACCTGAATTACTGATTTTAGACGAGCCCATTAATGGTTTAGATCCGAGCGGTATTAAAGAAATTCGCGATTTATTGAAAATGTTATGCAAAGCATATGGGATTACGATTATTATTTCTAGCCATATTTTGGGGGAAATGGAGCGAATCGCAGATACAATTGGTGTCATTCATAATGGAAGGTTAATTAGTGAGCTCTCAATGGACGAGGTGAATCTTAAACATATAGATTACATCGAAATGGTTGTAGATGACGGGAAAAAAGCTGCTTTTATTTTGGAGAACAAATTAGCAATTCCGAACTTCAAATTAGTAGGTGAATCTTGTATTCGTATTTATGAATCGAAACTCACACAAAAGGTCATTTCAAAAGCATTGATTGAACACGATGTGGAAATTAAAGAAATAAGCATGAAAACCAGTTCTTTAGAGGACTATTTTCTGAAATTAATTAGCGGGGGTGAGGTGAATGCTTAATTTAATGCGATTAGAAATGAAAAAGTATAAATTAGGTTCCTATATAAAAGGAGCAGTTCTTGCTAATATCGTCATTGCGGTGACCTTTGTAGCTATGTTGTTCATCTCCCATGCTGAAAGTGAACTAGTTTTCAACAATTACACAGAAGCATTGGCCACTATTGATGCGATTATAAGGGCGATTTTTATTATCTTTGCTGCCACATTAATTTCAAAGCTCATCATTGTAGAGTTTAAAAGTAAAACGATTAACACATTGTTTTTATATCCTATTAATCGAAAAAAATTAATTGCTGCAAAACTCGTAATCGTCATCCTCTTCACATTTGTTTCCATCATCTTTTCGAATGTATTTGTAACAGCCGTGTTTTCTGTAGTTACAGACTACTTTGTTTTGTTACCTGGTACATTAACAGCGGCTATCATTACACAGCACGCTTCTGCAGTACTGATGAATGCAATTGCTACAGCAGGCATATGCCTCATTCCATTATATTTTGGCATGAAAAAGTACTCTGTGCCAGCAACCATTATCTCTTCAATTCTCATCGTCCTGGTTGTTTCTTCAAATAGTGGGAGCTTTTCATTAAATGATATTATTGTCATTCCAATAACACTCGCTATCATAGGCGTCAGTATCGCTTATTTTTCTATCCGGAATATTGATAAGACAGATTTAAAATGATAGTTAGGCAACAATTTGGTTTATTTCAAAATAAACCTGTAGACAAACTTAATTACTTTCGAGTCTGTCTACAGGTAAGATGAAGAGGGAACAATAATTCTTCATCTTATAAATGATGTATAATTCCTATGTTTGGAATTATACATTATATAAAGCACCGTCTATTGTAAACGAGGAAGAACTTACATAAGAAGCTTCATCGGAAAGTAAAAAGGCAATGACATTTGCTACTTCCTCGGGCTCACCGTAACGCTTCATGGGTACGGCATCGTTGTATGCAGCTTGAGCGGCCTCCGCTGCGCCTGGGGCAACATTTGCTTCGATTTTACGCATCATTTGTGTATTGATGACACCCGGATTTACCGTATTTACACGAACATTGAATGCCGCTGCCTCTAAAGCCGCCACCTTATTAAGCCCCATTACTGCATGTTTAGAGGAATTGTATAGTGCCATACTTGGGGAGCCGATTAAGCCAGCTACAGACGACGTATTTACAATAGAACCATATTTTTGTCCTTTCATTACGGGCAATACGTATTTTAAACCGAAAAGAACACCCTTTACATTAATGCCATAAACGAAATCAAACTCTTTTTCTGTAATTTCCTCAAGAGACTTTGCCGGTCCCTCTACACCCGCATTATTAACAAATCCATCGATGCGTCCAAATTTCGAAATCGTTTGATCCACATAGTTTTTCACATTGTCCTCTTTGGATACATCCGCTTTTACGATTAAGCTGTTATCTTCATTAAGAGAAAGCTCTGTTTGCACTAATTTAATGGCATCCTCGTTTAAATCAACTAACACAACTTTTGCATGCAACCCTATTAATTTCCTTACAACCTCTTTCCCGATACCGCCTGCTGCACCTGTTACGATGACTATTTTATTATCCAATTTCATCTTCCACAGCTCCTTATCATTAAAAAAATGCCTGCAAATATCTTAACCGCTTTTATAAAATATAGACCTCTTATTTTTAAAGAGCTACATGGAAATAAACTTATTGACAGTTGAGTATAAAACATGGTAAATTTATCTCGAAATGAAGATACTTTAATTCGAATTAAATTATATGGAAGAGGTAGAAAAAAATGAACTTTGAAGAATTAGTGAAATCCCGCCATTCCGCAATGAATTTTATTGAAAATGAACAGATGACCGAAGAAGACTTTAAAAATATATTTGAACTTACGAAAACAGCACCGAGCGCATATAACCTGCAATTTACAAATTACTTAGTCATTACAGATAAGGAAAAGAAAGAAAAGGTTAAAGAGCTAAGCTACAACCAATATAAAATTCAAACAGCAAGTGGCGTTGTCATTGTAATGGGTAACAAAAATAGCATTGAAAGACCTGATGTCGAGAAAATTTATGGTCCATTAAAAATGCTGAAAATGATGGATGAAGTGGACTATGAAACAACAATTAATACAATTAAAAGCTATAGTGATGGATTAAAGGACAAACAAGGTGCACTGGATATGGAACTGTCGTTAAATGCAGGCCTTCACGCAATGTTATTTATGCTAAGCGCAAAGCATTACGGTTTTGATACATGTCCAATGCATGTTCATAATGTAGATGAATTAAGGGAAACCTTCAATATTCCAAATCATTTGGAGCCAATCATGATGATTACGATTGGAAAAAGTGTAGAAAAAGTACGTGCACGCGGATATCGTAAACCCGTTGGAGAATTTGTGAATTTCAACGGTTACTAATAGATCGATAGGGAGACTGTATTAAAAGTAAATTAGACTTTTAATACAGTTTGTTTTGTTATAGAGGATGGGGGAAATGCTAGAAAGTTTTTTCACTCTAGGTATTGAGTACTTAATAAAAATAATCACCTTATAGGTAAATGGAATAGGGGGTAGTTAGTATGAAAGATCTGAATGTGGATATTTTGTGAATATTCTCTATTTATTTTCCGGCAATATTGGTATATTTAAATAAATTTTAATAGGGAATTTACAAGAGGGGTGAAGACAGGTGAAGATTTCTAGCTTGGTCCATGGATCCAACCTTGCATTGGAAGAAAGAAAACGTTTACTGCAGCGTAAAGAGGCAAGTGAAATTTATAAGAAGCACGCAAAATATACAGATACAAGTAAAAATCCACTGCTTGAAGCACTTGAACATTTACTTTCTGGTAAGACGGAAAAAGAATTGCACGACGTGGATGCAGTAGCCGGCAAAAATCCGCAACAACCAGTCGGGGAAAGTAAAGATCAACCTAAGGAATGGGCTCCTTTTAAGAACGAAGATCTACCTTTTATTATGCCCGAAAAATTTCAAAAAGATTTTGCGCGTAATCCAGACGAGCAAACCGTATTTGGTCTGGATTTGGAAAAGCTGTTATTCCAACGTTCATTCAATACCGCTACACAAAAATATATTTCTCATATCGCCATGGTAAACAACGGTTATCGTTCAGTAGATGAACCGGTTTTCTCCCAAATTGCATAACAATAAGCTCACTTTAGTGGAACTACTAGAGGGGGCTTTTATTTTTAGGGATTTGCTAAAGCATACCCCCATAGTAAACATTCAATGATATACTATTTTCAAAGTCGGCTTCTTTTATCCTGGTGGTCAAACCACCTAAAAACAAACAAATGCTGATTGGTTGGCATCCTGCGGGTTTAAAGCTGAATCCGGAAGCAATTATGCCGAGGTGTATATGATAAAAAGGAGTGTTTTCGTTGGTGAAGAAGCAAGCCAAAACAAATGCAATTCGTTTAATTGAGCAGCAAAAAATTGCACACGAGGTTTTTGAATACACGACAGAAAATGGAGAAGCAGTTGATGGCATCACTGTGGCCGGTAAAATCGGTCAGCCTGTGGAAATGGTGTATAAAACACTAATTGCTACTGCTGGAAAAGGGAAATATTTCGTTTTCGTCATCCCGGTCGATGCAGAACTCGATTTAAAGGCAGCTGCAAAAGTGGTAGGAGAAAAAAAAGTTGAAATGATTCCAGTGAAAGAGTTACTTGGCTTAACAGGATATGTGCGCGGAGGTTGTTCACCGATTGGTATGAAAAAGCCGTTTCCAACATTTATCGACCAAGCCGCTTCAGAACTCGATTATATTATTGTAAGTGCAGGCAAAATAGGAATGCAAATGAAGCTTGCACCGACAGATTTAGTAAGGGCAACAAACGGTCATTTTGCAGTGATTGCCGTAAAATAGAAAGAAGGATTGTTGTGTCGAAGAAATTTAAATGGCAATGGGGAAGTTTTTTTATAGGGCAAATTATTATGGCTCTCGGAATTACGATGACGATTAAAGGTAATGTGATCGGGACAGGACCATGGGATGTTTTTCATATAGGCATGTATAAGCAGGTTGGACTGACGATTGGTTCTTGGTCTATTTTGACAGGGCTTTTTATTATTACCGCGACATCTCTTTATTTAAAGCGAATTCCGAAGCGTGCAACAATTTTAAATATGCTGTTGATTGGTTCATTTATTGATTTTTTCAACTGGCTATTACCTGTGGCGAATATATTTTTACTTGAACTCGTCTATTTTACGGCGGGATTCTTTGTCATGAGTATAGGCTGTGCATTATATATCGCACCAAATTTAGGCGAGGGTCCTCGTGATACGATTATGATGATTATTGCGAGTAAAGGCTATTCTGTCAAAACAGGACGTATGATTATGGAAGTATTTGCAACAAGTGCAGGCTGGTTACTTGGTGGACCTGTTGGTGTAGGAACGGTTATTTTAGCGCTCGGCACCGGCTATGTCATTCAGCCATCGCTCTTTTTCTTCAGAAGAAAGCTTGAGGAAATAATCGGAGAGCCACTTACATAAAAAAATTTCCCTATATGCTAAAATAAAGTGGAAATAGAAATCGAAAGGATGAACGCGCATGTCAAACGTATTAAATACCTTTTTAGATGAAAATTTACTGGCATTACAAGCACAAGGTTTATACAATGAAATCGATCCGGTAGAAGGAGCAAACGGCCCGATCATTCAAGTGGCAGGCAAGCAGTTGATTAACTTATCATCGAACAACTATTTAGGCTTGGCAACAAATGATGAGCTGAAGAAGATCGCACAAGACACAATCGCTACATACGGTGTCGGTGCTGGTGCAGTTCGTACAATTAACGGCACACTCGATTTACACGTAAAACTTGAAGAAACATTAGCGAAATTTAAAGGTACAGAAGCAGCAATTAGCTATCAATCAGGTTTCAATTGTAATATGGCGGCAATTTCTGCTGTAATGGATAAAAATGATGCGATTTTATCGGATGCATTAAACCATGCTTCGATCATTGATGGCTGCCGTTTATCAAAGGCGAAAATTATTCCATTTGCCCATGCGGATATGGATGATTTACGCGCAAAAGCAAAAGATGCAAAGGAATCAGGCCTTTACAATAAAGTAATGGTTATTACAGATGGTGTATTCTCGATGGACGGCGATATTGCCAAGCTTCCAGAAATCGTGGAAATTGCAAAAGAATTTGATTTGATTACGTATGTAGACGATGCACACGGTTCAGGCGTTACAGGTAAAGGTGCCGGAACAGTAAAGCATTTCGGTCTGCAACACGATATCGACTTCCAAATCGGTACATTGTCAAAAGCAATTGGTGTTGTTGGCGGCTATGTAGCAGGGAAGAAAAACTTGATTGATTGGTTAAAAGTCCGTTCTCGTCCGTTTTTATTCTCTACCGCTTTACCACCAGGGGATGTAGCAGCAATTACTCGTGCAGTGGAGATGATTATGGAATCAACAGAGCTGCATGACAAGCTTTGGGAAAACGGTCAATATTTAAAAGACGGCTTAGCAAAACTTGGCTTTAATATTGGAGAATCCGAAACACCGATTACACCATGTATTATTGGTGAAGAAAAGCTAACGCAGCAGTTCTCAAAGCGTTTACTTGAGGAAGGCGTTTACGCAAAAGCAATCGTGTTCCCAACAGTACAAAAAGGGACAGGTCGTGTACGCAATATGCCAACAGCAGCACATACGAAAGAAATGCTGGATGAAGCATTGGCCATTTACGAAAAGGTTGGCCGTGAATTAGAAGTGATTAAGTAAAAATAATGCCCGGCACTATTATACATATAGTGCCGGGCTTTTTGTGAAATTGGCGAATATCCAGGAGGAAGTGTCCATTAAGTAAGTGAGAGTGGCGATTATTCGATTGAAATTGGCGATTAAGCTTATCTAAATGGCTATTATTGTTAAAAAAGTGGATAATATAATTTTTATTTGGCGAATAAACACCGTGTTCTTCTTTGTAAGTCAATTTTGACATTTTTAAACGGCAGTGCTTGTTTACTTGGACAGCATTTCTGTAAAAAGTCCAAGCTTCGCCACCCGCTGCATGGCTTCGTGCAAACGCTCTTCATCCACGAGTAGCCCGACACGAATATAGCCCTCCCCATACTCACCAAATCCATTTCCCGCAGCAACAGCAATATCCGCTTTTTCTAGTAAAAGGTCGGCAAATTGCTCGCTCGTATACGGTGTAGGGACAGGAAGCCAGGCAAAAAATGAGCCTTTTGGTGCCGTAATGTGCCAGCCAATTTTTTGAGCTTCTTCAACAAGGACATTTCGTCTTCGTTCATATAAATCTCGCACTTCTTCCACACAAGTTTGCTCTTCATTCAGTGCAATGGCTGCTGCATGCTGAATTGCTGGAAACTGACTGCAAAATAGATGATCTTGAATAATATTAATTGCTTCCACCATTTTCGCATTTCCTACAGCAAATCCAATACGCCATCCCGCCATATTATACGACTTCGACAAAGTATAGAGCTCAATGCCAACTTCCTTTGCACCAGGAGCCTGCAAAAAGCTTGGAGGACGCTCTCCATCAAAACCAATTGCACCATAGGCAAAGTCATGTGCAACAGCGATATGGTTTTCCTTTGCCATCTGAACGGTTTGCTCAAAAAATTCCTTTGTTGCAACACCGCCAGTAGGGTTGTTCGGGTAGTTTAAATACATTAGCTTGGCACGTTGCTTTACTTCATCAGCCAGGTCACCATAGTCCGGTAAAAACTGACTTTCTGCTTTCAATGGCATTGTATCGAACTTAACTTCGGCAAGCGCGACTCCCGACAAATAATCAGGATAGCCAGGGTCTGGAAGAAGCATGTAGTCCCCAGGATTCAATAGCGCAAGCGGAAGTTCGACTAGACCAATCTTTGTCCCGCCAAGTATTGCAACTTCTGTATGCGGATCAATCTCCACATTATACTCCCGCTTATAAAAATCAGCTGCCGCTTGTTTTAATTCCGCAATACCGCGAAATGGGGAATATTTATGTGTTTGCGGATCAGTTGCTGCCATCTGCAATGCTTCAACAATATGTGCTGGTGTTGGCTGGTCTGGATTACCCTGACCTAAATTAATGACATCACGACCTTCAGCCACTGCAGCATTCACCTTATTCAAAAGTGCTGCAAAAAATTGTGGAGGAAGCTGTTGTAGCTTTTTTGAAAATTCCATTATTCATCATCCTTTAAAAATATTAAAATTAATCTTAGTACTTTTCTAGGTTTAAGTAAAGTGAAGATTTTGATAACTTGAATTGGAATGTTACAATAGAAGGTAAGTATGCGAAAACTATATTTCGTAGGTAATTTATTTAAGGGCGGTGCTGTTTATGAAAATCGGCTGTATCCAACTAAATGTAGGTTTTGGAAAAGTAGATGAAAACTATGAGCGTGCGGAGAAGTTTATTCGTGAAGCGGCAGCAGGTGGTGCAGAAATCATCGTATTGCCGGAAATGTGGAATACAGGTTATGCACTTGAAAAATTAGGTGAGCTTTCTGATGTCAACGGTGAACGTACGAAATCATTTTTAAGTGGGTTAGCAAAGGAATTGGCAGTACATATTGTCGGTGGTTCCGTGTCGGTAAAACGTGACGACAAGTTTTATAATACGATGTACACATACAATCGTGTTGGCGAATTAGTTGGCGAGTATAGTAAAGCACATTTATTCCGTTTAATGGATGAGCATTTGTATTTAGAGTCAGGCAATGAGATGAACCGCTTTGCATTAGATGAGCTGGAGGCTGGTGGTGTCATTTGTTATGACATACGTTTCCCGGAATGGTTGCGTTCCCATGCATTGGACGGTGCAAAGGTATTATTTGTCCCGGCACAATGGCCAACTCCACGTATTGATCATTGGAAAATTTTATTGCAGGCTCGTGCCATTGAAAATCAGTGCTTCGTCATTGCGGTAAATCGCATCGCGCGCAAAGTAGAAAATTTCAACGGGCAATCGATGATTATCGGTCCATGGGGTGAGGTTCTTTGGACAGGTGCAGAAGATGAAGAGCTCGCAATTATTGATGTTGATTTTTCAAATGTTGATGAAGTGCGCGGACGAATCCCAGTTTACGAAGATAGACGCCCTGCTCTTTATGAGAAAGTGATAAAAGAATAAATTTTTGAAGCGTACCAGGTGGATATGGGTACGCTTTTTTTATGTTTCACCTAAAAAATAGAGAGTGGAGATTAAGTTGCATCAAGTGGCGAATAAAAAATTAAATTGTCTATTAAAATTGAAAGTGACGGTTATCCGTACTTAAGTGACGAATATGTAAAACCCATTGACGATTAAGTAAGTGAAGGTGGCGATTAAGTAGCTACAGTTGACGAATATAACCTTATAAGAGGCGAATAAAATTTCCCACCGTAAAAAGTTGCTATAATATCCGCTAGTTTGACTATTAAGAACTCAAATTTGGCGAAAAACATAAAATACTTGGCGAAATAAAATTACCCTTCCACAAAGTTCCCCATTACTTACCACTTGCCATCTCACATGTCTCATTTTAATATAAGAACAAACGTTCTCTTTAAGGAGATGAGCTTCATGTATGAAAATGCACCAGAACGCTCGATTATATGTATTGATATGCGTAGCTTTTACGCGAGCTGTATCGCATCGTTAGAAAATTTAAATGTGATGGAAGTGCCAATTGCAATTGTCGGTAATTTTCAGCAAAAGGGAAGCGTCGTACTTGCTGCATCACCACCGATGAAAAAGCGCTTTAATATTCTTACCGGTTCACGTTTGTATGAAATCCCGCCACATCCGGACATTCGTCTATTTGAGCCACGAATGTCACTCTTTATTCGTATGTCGATGGAAATTACACGTTTGTTCAACAATTTCGTTCCAAAAGAGGCCATTCATGTATATAGCGTTGATGAAAGCTTTATCGATTTGACAGGCACAGAAAAATTATGGGGACCTCCTGAAGAAACGGCGCAGTATATTCAACAACTTATTTACAACCAATTTGACATTCCATGTGCAGTCGGTTTTGGACCAAATATGCTCATGGCAAAGCTGGCGCTGGATATTGAAGCAAAGAAAACGGGATTTGCGAAATGGACATATAATGATGTAGCGGAAAAATTATGGCCGATAATGCCGCTATCTACAATGTGGGGAATTGGTCGTCGTACAGAAAAAACGCTGAATCATATGGGTATTTACTCTGTTTATGATTTAGCGCATACCGATTTATCCCTACTGGAAAAGCGCTTTGGAGTGTTGGGTAATCAGCTCTATTATCATGCATGGGGAATTGATCACTCGACTGTTGGTGCACCAATCCTGCAGGGGCAAATCAGCTTCGGAAAGGGGCAAATGCTCATGCGTGATTACCGCAGCCGAAAGGAAATTTTAGTCGTACTGCTTGAAATGTGCGAAGACGTAGCAAGGCGTGCAAGGGAAGCAAAGAAAATCGGACGAACGATATCATTGGGGCTTAGCTATAGTAAAGATGCCTTCGGAGGTGGATTCCATCGTTCGCGCACAATCGATGAGCCGACAAATGATACATTGAAGATTTTTGAAGTATGCAAACAATTACTCGACGAATTTTACGCAGAACGCCCAGCACGCAAAATTACGATTACATTAAGTAACATCGAAAGTGAATATTCAATGCAGCTCAGCTTATTTGATGAGAAGAGGTGGCGTAACCGTAAGCTCGGGGAAACGATGGACCGTTTACGTACAAAATACGGAACGACTGCCTTATTACGTGCTGTTTCCTATACAGATGCGGGTACAGCACTTGCACGGTCGACATTAGTAGGCGGACATAAACAATAAGGGAGTGAACGCGATGAACAAAGATAGAGGTGTGATTAAATGGACCGCGATGATGTTACCCGAGCATGTAAAGTTATTGCGTGAATGGCAGGAAGAGGACGCACTGGTGATACAGCCTGAATTGGATGAAGCTCAATTGGAACAAATTAATGAAAATTTACAGAGAGCCTATTCAGAAGCTAGCCCCATCCAATTGAAAGTATGGGAGCAAACAGGCATTTATACAATTACAGGTATTATTCAAAAAGTAAATGTACACGAACAATATGTGAAGCTAACAGACAACCGAAAAATTCTATTTCATAATATTTATGAAGCGATATTGGATGATTAAAATTCCCACTATATCTATCTAGCAGGCATTTCTCCATGCGGATTTTGTACACGTACAAATGTATCGCTGAAAAAGAATATTCAAAAAATATTGTTTTTTACAAAAGAACACCCTATAATCAATTTCATGGAAATCTTTGAACATCAAGTTTTCATTGTAGATGATTGTACTTTCCTTAAGGACAATTGTTTTTAGTGAATAAAAAATAATAGATAGAGTTCAGCAATATTTAGGGGTGGATTCGTCTTTTAAAGGATAGGGAGGCTTCATCGTGAAAAAAATTATGGTGACCGGCGCTTTAGGTCAAATTGGTTCGGAATTAGTAGAGAAATTACGTCATACGTATGGCGTTGACAATGTATTGGCAACAGATATTCGGAAAATTGATCAGCATGAAGGTCCATTTGAAGTATTGGATGTAACAGATGGGAAACGCATGCATGCGCTCGCACATGATTTTGGCGCAGATACGATGATTCATATGGCTGCACTACTATCAGCAACAGCAGAAAAAAATCCAGTTTTCGCATGGAATTTAAATATGGGCGGTTTAATGAATGCACTTGAAGTAGCACGTGAGCTCGATATGCAGTTTTTCACGCCAAGCTCAATCGGCGCATTCGGTCCTTCTACGCCAAAGGACAATACACCACAAGATACATTACAGCGTCCAACTACAATGTACGGAGTAAACAAGGTAGCGGGCGAATTATTATGTGATTATTACTATACACGCTATAGACTGGATACGCGTGGAGTCCGGTTCCCAGGGTTAATTTCGTATGTAACGCCACCAGGTGGGGGAACAACGGATTATGCGGTCGATATTTATTATAAGGCGATTGCAGAAGGTCGTTACACATCTTATATTGCAGAAGGTACGTATATGGATATGATGTATATGCCGGATGCACTACAGGCAATAGTTGATTTAATGGAAGCAGACCCGGCGAAGCTTATACATCGCAATGCGTTTAATATTTCAGCGATGAGCTTTGAGCCGTCGCAGATTGCAGCGGAAATTCAAAAGCATATTCCAAGCTTCACAATGGATTATGATGTAGATCCGGTACGTCAGGCAATTGCGGACAGCTGGCCAAATGCTATTGATTCATCAGCTGCAATTGAAGAATGGGGTTTTAAAGCAAGCTATGATTTAGAGAAAATGACGGTTGATATGCTGGAGAAACTAAAAGTACGATTAGCACAAAACGCGGTTTGATTTCTTTAACGCAATTGATTAGTGAAGCGAGTGTGGCTGTTGGAAAACAGTTCACTCGCTTTTTTATATAAGTACTAGAAAATGCACTTATGTCCCATGAAGCGGTATTTGAGCAGCTGTAATCGCAATTCCACATGCTAAATGGCAGGAGCGACCACTGGCATGTGTCGTATTAAAAGAAGAACTGACTGCATTTCTGGAAGGACAATTTGCAAAATGGTGGTTACCGGATGATATCGTATTCCTAACAGAAATTCCGAAAACTTCTGTAGGGAAGTTCTTAAAAGCAAAGCTACGCTACGCGAAAATGTGAATGAAATTTATCCACAGCTCCAAGTGTAATACAGAATTGCAGAAAAAATGGGAACGCTTCGAGTTAACGAGCGTTCCCATTTTTTGTTGCTTTTCCACCTGTGAAGAAGCGTTTCATTAAGGAAAGTCCTAGGTTGAAAAGGAAAATAATAAGCGCTACACGAAAGAATGCAACAAAATATTGCCAAACTGTCGTACTCTCAATAAAGAGTAATGACATATTGTCGACTAAAACATACGTAAAATAACCTGCAAGTGCGATGAAAAATATCCCAGCAAAAAAATCCTTTACACTCATTCATTGGCCTCCATCCGCTACTACTTAATAAGTAAACGATACCACAGGAAGGAAAGAGAAAGTAGACTAATTTATCGTAGCTTTTTTCGTCGCCTGCACTAGCGCTTCAATCGTTGCCCAGTCTTGCTCAACTAGTGCAGTAACAATTTTACTGCCGACAATCACTCCATCTGCAATGTCCCCAAAGCTTTTCACATGTTCAATTGTTGAAATGCCGAAGCCTGCTAAAACTGGGATGTTGCTTGCTGCTTTCAAATTCGCGAAATGCCCAGCAAGTTCTGTTGCAAAGCTCACACGTTCGCCAGTAATTCCATTGACTGTTACGGCATAAATAAATCCTTCACTCGCTGCGGCCAATTTTTTTATTCGCTCAACAGGACTCGTTAATGAAACGAGCTGAACAAGCGCAATGCCATGTTCCTTTAATGCAGTATGGAGTAAAGCACTTTCCTCAAACGGCATATCCGGTACGATTAGCCCTTGCACACCACCAAGCTTTGCATCCTTTGCAAAGTCTTCAATACCATATGCCAAAATTGGGTTTAAATAAGTCATTACAACTAGCGGGATATGAATTTCCTGTGAAAAGCTTGTTAACTCTGCCAACACTTTTCTTAGTGTAATACCATGCGCAAGTGCCCGTTCTCCAGCCTGTTCAATCGTTGGTCCATCTGCAACAGGATCTGTAAATGGAATACCCACTTCAACGGCCGATACACCGATTTGCTGGAGCTTTAAAATAGTTGGCTTTAATGTTTCGATACCTCCATCACCAGCCATAATGTAAGGAACAAATGCTTTATCCCCAGTTGCTAATACGTCTTCAAGCTGTTTTTGCAATGTCATTTCACGTCACCTCCAAGTTTATCCATTAATGTGTGAACATCTTTGTCCCCACGTCCTGATAAGCACACGACAATAATTTCATCTGCAGGGCGGTCTTTGGCAAATTGTGCTGCATAGTAAACGGCATGGGCACTTTCCAATGCCGGTAAAATTCCTTCCGTTTCACATAACAGCTTCACACCTTCAAGTGCCTGTTCATCTGTAACAGAAGGGTAGGATGCACGGCCTGTTTCATGTAAATGACAATGTTCAGGACCTACTCCTGGATAATCCAATCCGGCTGAAATAGAATGTGCTTCTTGAATGAATCCATTGTCATCCTGCAGTAAATACATGAAAGCCCCGTGTAGGACGCCTGTTTTCCCTTCATGAATCGCTGCTGCATGCCGATTTGTATCGATCCCTGCACCTGCTGCTTCCACACCATATAGTGCGACTTCCTTATCTTCCACAAAGGGATAGAACATGCCAATCGCATTACTGCCGCCGCCAATACAAGCAATAACTGTATCCGGAAGGCGTCCTTCCTGCTGTAAAATTTGGGCACGTGTTTCATCCCCAATGACACGCTGGAAATCACGCACAATTGTAGGGAAGGGGTGTGGCCCAAGTGCCGATCCTAAAATGTAGTGAGTATCTTCAATATGAGTAACCCAGTGTCGCAATGCTTCATTAACTGCATCTTTTAATGTTGCAGAACCTTTTTCTACCGCAACAACTTTTGTCCCGAGCAGCTCCATACGGAAAACGTTCAGTTGCTGACGGCGTACATCTTCTGCCCCCATATAAACGATACATTCCATATCAAGCAATGCACACGCAGTTGCCGTTGCAACACCATGCTGACCTGCACCTGTTTCAGCAACAATCTTCTTCTTCCCCATACGTTTTGCTAAAAGTGCTTGGCCGATCGCATTATTTATTTTATGAGCGCCAGTATGATTTAAATCTTCACGTTTTAAATAGATTTTCGCACCGCCGACTTTTTTCGTTAAACGCTCCGCAAAATAAAGGGGAGTTTCCCGTCCGACATATTGCTTTAAATAATAATCAAGTTCTTCCTGGAATGAGGGGTCTTTTTTTGCTTCCTCATATGCAAGCTCCAATTCTTCAAGTGAAGTCATCAATGTCTCGGGCACGAATTGACCGCCAAATCGTCCAAAGCGTCCTTTTACTGTCGTCATAAAATCAACTCTCCTTTTGCTATTTCAATAAAATTCGTAATCGCTGTCGAACTTTTTCGACCATCTACCTCTACACCACTTGAAACATCTACAGCAAATGGCTCGACCAGCATTATCGCCAGTCCTAAATTTTCTTCATTTAAACCACCTGCTAAAATGACCTTATTCATCGGAATATTTACTTTATCCAAAAGCATCCAGTCAAATGATTCTCCACTACCTCCACGGAAGTCTGTACCTGGCGCATCAAATAAATAGTAGTCGACATTATAGGTTGCCGCTCGCTTAACATCTTCTTCCCCACGAATCGAAAATGCTTTAATAGCTGGTAGGCCGATTTCCTGTATTTGCTCCTGCGTTTCATCTCCGTGATACTGGATATAGTCGAGTCCGACTTGATCGGCAATTTGTCGAATGACATCGTTCTGTTCATTTACAAAAACTCCAACCTTTTTTACCGTACTTGGAATTACTTTTGCTAATTCAGCTGCTTCCTCTACTGTAATGCGTCGTTTACTGGGCGCAAACATGAATCCGATAAAATCAGCTCCAGCTTTTACCGCAGCTTCGACATGTTCGATTTCTTTCAATCCGCAAATTTTTGCTTTAGTCATCTATTTTCGCCAACCTTCGCTATGATGTCGATTTGTAGTGCTTTAAGGGAGTTCTTGACGTTTCCGCTCACCATTAAGGATTCGCCAACTAAAACGCCTTTTGCGCCTGCATTCGCCACAAAATGCGCATCTTCAGCGTTCCAAATGCCACTTTCGCTAATAAATGCGATGGAAGAAGGGGGAAGGTGCTGGGCAATTTCAGCGGTAGTTGTTAAAGAAACTTCAAATGTCTTTAAGTTACGATTATTTACACCGACAATTTTCGCACCAATATTGAGTGCACGCTGTAACTCTTCCGTATCATGTACTTCTACAAGAACTTCCAGCTGTTTCTCAGTTGCATATGTGTAAAGTGCCTTTAATTGTTCATCCGTTAATGCCGCCACGATCAATAAAATGACTGAAGCACCTGCAGCCTTTGCATAGTCAATCTGCACTTCATGAATCATGAAGTCTTTGCATAACACCGGAATATCCACCGCATTTGCTACCGCATGTAAATCTTCGAAGCTGCCTTTAAAAAATGCCTGCTCTGTTAAAACGGAAATGCAGGCAGCCCCGGCTTCCTCATACTGTCTAGCCTGTTCAACAGGGTCGATATGTGTCGCAATATCACCTTTTGATGGAGAGGCGCGCTTCATTTCAGAAATGACTTGCAACGTACTGGCTGTAATTAATGTTTTATATAAAGAGGGACGTACCTTATCAATTGTTGGAAAGTTTGGTGCTGATGCAAGTAAAGCAGGTAATTCGAGCTTTTTTTTCGCTATAATTCGGTCTAAAATAGTCATATAATCGTTTCCTCCTGCATCACTTTTTTGTTATAGGCAACAACACTTTCTAGCTTTTCATATGCACGACCCGACAGGATGCTGTCCTTTGCCATGTCGATACCTTCTTTCATCGTGCTCGCTAAGCCATATGCAAAGAATCCAATGCCGGCATTTAACACGACTGTGTCGAAATATACACTTTGCTTTCCTTTAAATAAATCGCGCATAATAACTGCGTTTTCAGAAGGGGTCCCACCACGGATAGCTGATAATGGCTGTGCAGTTAAACCTACATCTTCCGCACGAAGCTTAAACGGAATAATATCACCGTGGTCTAAAAGGACGAATGTATTCTCACCGTCCAATGATGCCTCATCCATTCCTTGTGCCCCTGATACGACAATCGCGCGCTCACGTCCGAGCATGTGCAGCACTTCAGCATAATCCGTAGTAAAGTTAGGGCGGTTAATACCAACGAATTGAGTTTTCAAAGGTACAGGATTTGTTAAAGGTCCGACTAAATTAAAGATTGTCGGCTTTCCAAGTGATTGTCGAACTTCGCCGATCCGCTTTAGCTTTGGATGCATGTTTGGTGCATGTAAAAAGGCGATTCCGTGCTGTTTCAATAAATCTATCGTTTGTGCTGTATCCGGGAGTAGGGTAATGCCAAGTGCTTCTAAAACATCCGAGCTGCCTGAAGCGCTCGACACTTTCCGGTTACCATGCTTTGCAACTAAAATGCCCCCGCCGGCTAACACGAAAGCTGCGGTCGTACTAATATTGAAGCTTTGAAGACCGTCGCCACCTGTACCACAATTATCGATATAAATACCTTCTGGTGCATCGACAGAAACGGCATGTGATTTCATGACAGAAGCGAGCCCGGCAACTTCATGTGCTGTTTCACCTTTGATACTCATCGCTGTTAAAAAGGCAGCTATCTGCTCTTTTGGTGTCTGCTCATTAAAAATGAGTTGTGCAGCCTGTTGCATCTCTTTAAAAACTAAATGTTCTTTTCGCTCGATTTTTTCAATATATGGAAGTAAAGGCATACATACTCATCCTTTCAATAGTGAGTGGAATGGGACATCCTCACTCGTTTCTGTGTGAAGATGTGCAACATTTCCCTGAATCGTTATTGTATTATCGGGTGTCGTAAAATCGACTTGCCCGTTAAAGCCGATATAGCCGATATAGCCTTGTGCCGGCAGAAGCTCCTTTACAATATCAATCGCATGCAACGTTGGGTTCAGTGAGCCTTGTGTTGTTGTGGCCAATTTCTGCACTGAATTTTCCACACTAAATGGCTCTATCGGCAATGCTTTGTTTGTAACTGAAATAGATCCGTCCCGTACTTGCATAAAGTTTACCTGTGATGTTCCAAGTACAGTGCAATCATCAAATTCGACATAATACATATAAGGTGCAGCATAATCAATCCGCATTTTTCGATAAAGCGAAAGGGTATCTCCAGTAAATCGTGCGGCATAATGACCATTTCGCTCTTTTTCGACATCGTTTAAGGTATACGACTTTTCGGCAGGTGTTGTGCTTGTAAACAACTGTTCAATCATTACATCGATATTCGGCTCATCCTGCTCAGCTTCGATATTCGTATGGAAAACAGCAATCTCGTCTGTTAAATGATCAAAAATAACGAGTGTATCGTAAACGTGAAACTGCAGTTCAGGCAATGGTTTTTGCAAGGCATGAATATAGCCAATACCCCCGCCTGTAAACGGATATTCGGTATGCGATGATATGCGCGGCATTACCTGTTTTATTAATTGAATAAGCTCACCATCGTATGTGTACTCTCTATTGGACAGATGTGATTTATCGATAAGCTGCTGTCCAATCCCACTATAGGTTTTTCTTGGATTGACGCCGATGAAGGAATAGCGTCCATCACCTTCATACTTGGACGAGCTTTCCAAAAGAAACTTTCGGTGGCCCTTTAAACGTTGGAAAATGGAAATCGGTGTCAGTAAATCACCGTTCACTTTTTTCATTGATGTACGAAAACGTTGTTGAATTACCATTCGACACACTCCTTTTAATTTTGGGAATAAAAAAAGTCCCCAGCAAAAGAATAAACTTTTGCTGAGGACGATCTGCACCGCGTTGCCACCTCGATTGAAGCTATAAAATAGCCTCCACTTAAACCTGATAACGGTAGGGTACCGTCCGCCAACTAATGCCGGCAGCTTTCATAAGGCCCATTCACATTTACCTTTTGACGTATTTTCACCAACCATACGCTCTCTGCACAAAACGGAAAATGCTACTCTTCTTATTCAACAATTTACTCAACTAAACTCTTCTCAACTGAAACGGTGGTCGCGCTCCCGCAACCTGCTACCGTAATGTAATATTTTGAATATGCTTATTCTAACACTGAAAATAAAAATGTCAAACAATTCTAAAAAAACTTAAACAAAAAACCCACCGGCTAATGACCAGTGGGTGAAACGATATATGTTAGATCAATTTTTTGAAATCAAGTCGTTTATTTAAAGTGTACATGATAGGTGCACCAACAGCTAAAACAACAAACTCCCCAAATGCTACAAATAACCATGTCTCCCAAAACGGAAAGTCCAGTACTAGGTTAAGCTGTGCCGCAATGATAAACATTGTAAACGTAAAGAGTGTCGTATTAATAACTAAACGTGCCCAAATGTTTTTTACAAACTTACAAATGAAAATAAAAATTCCTAGTGTAAGAATAGTATGTCCCACGCCAAAAATCAGGTCAATTGGACCAACCGATGACATAAGAAAATTTGAAAAAAATACACCCAATACAACACCCAGCATAAAACGGGGGTTGAAGGCGATTAGATGATTAAATATTTCGGCAATACGAAACTGTACTTGTCCAAAACTAATCGGGGCAACTAGCATTGTAATTGCAATATATAATGCTGCAATAATTGCACTTGTTGCAAGAAACTTTACTTTCATATTAAATTCCTCCTAGTTTTTTAACGTGGGATGGTTACGAACCACGCAAAGCAACTGCAATCATAGCAATATTAAAAACGAAAGTAAAGAATTATAGAACTAATTTTCCATCATTGTTCAATAAATTGACAAATAATAAAATTTTGAATGAAATAAACGCGATTTAGCAGTTTAAAGCACGAAATTAACATTAGTGCATTTACTAGTATATATATTAATTTCTGAACATTCTAAATCTTATTGACTATCTGAAAATGAAGAGGTAATATAATTTTAATTCACACTTCATCCAAATGAAGTTCGTCGCTTTAAAGTGACAGAGAATAATGGGGGGATAAATAGATGACACGTAAATTAACGAAGCTTTCCTTTTTAGTATTTGGGCTTCTTTTACTATTAGCAGCATGCGGTGGAGAAGAGAAAGATACTGCTATTAATGCTACAGCAAGTGACAGAACAAAAGAGACTGCACAAACTGATGAAGCAAAAACATTTAAAATTGGAACAACGCAAATCGTAGAGCATCCATCATTAGATGCGGCAAAAGAAGGATTCAAAAAGGCGATTGAAGATGCAGGGATTAAAGCAGAGTATGTGGATAAATCAGCTAATGGAGATAACAGTGCAAACATGACAATTGCACAACAATTAGTAAGTGATAATGTAGACTTAATTTTTGCGAACTCGACACCATCTGCACAGGCGGCAAAAGGTGCAACTGCAGATATTCCAATCATTTTCACATCGGTAACAGATGCGGTAGGTGCGGAATTAATCGAATCAATGGCAACTCCAGGGTCAAATGTTACCGGAACAATTGATTTACACCCAGAAACAATGCCGAAAACAATGGCATTCTTAAAAGAACTAGGTGTGAAAAATGTAGGGATGGTGTATAACGCAGGGGAGCAAAATTCTGTAGCCCAAATTTCAACTGCTAAAGAATTAGCAGCAAAAGAAGGTATTACAATTGTAGAAGCATCTGCTTCAACATCAGCGGAAGTAAAACAAGCAACAGAATCATTATTAGGTAAAGTAGAAGCGTATTACATCATTACAGATAACACAGTTGTAAATGCATTAGAATCAGTTATCGATGTGGCAAATGCAAATAAACTACCATTAATTGTTGGTGAGTTGGATTCTGTAGCACGTGGCGGATTGGCAGCATACGGTTTCAATTACTATGATATCGGTTATGAAGCGGGGCAAATGGCAGCTCAAATTTTACTGGAAGGGAAATCTCCTTCCGAAATTCCGGCAGCATATCCAGCGAACTTAAAATTAGTCATTAATAAAGCGACTGCAGAAAATTTAGGGTTGGAAGTTAAACCTGAATGGGAAGCAGAAGTTCAATAATTTGAAAGCTGGTAAACAATAGCCAGGAATAAATATTCGCGCTTGTATCCAAAAGGAAGATCAGCCTAAAGTCATCGTAATGAGGTCAAGGCTGGTTGTCTGAGGGGATCCCAGCGCGAATTAACGTTTAACCTCTTTTTAGTGGTCGCGAGTGTTCTTACGCTCGCCATGGTGTAATGGAAAAAACTATAGTAGGAGATGATTCAGAATGTTTACAGCTTTGTTTGGGTCGGTAGAGCAAGGAATCATCTATGCAATTATGGCACTTGGTGTTTATTTAACGTTCCGGGTGTTGGATTTTCCGGATTTAACGGTTGATGGAAGCTTTGTAACGGGTGCAGGTACTGCAGCAATGATGATTGTACTTGGCTATAATCCTATACTCGCAACATTGGTCGCAACAGTTGCTGGATTTATTGCTGGATGTATGACAGGAATTTTACACACTAAAGGGAAAATTAATCCGCTGCTTGCAGGGATTTTAATGATGATCGCTCTTTATTCCATCAATCTTCGTATTATGGGATTAAGTTCCGATACTGGTGTAACGAGACCAAATATTCCACTATTAAATTCAGAAACAATCTTTTCGACATTCGGTAATTTTTGGTCGGGGCTAGGCATTGATTCAGTAATCTCAAATGCATTAAAGTCAATGGGTCTTGCAACGGTGCCCACGACTTGGGGAATTTTAGCCTTAATGATTGTCGTTACGTTTATTATTAAACTTATCGTTGACTGGTTCTTAAAAACGGAAGTCGGCTTGGCAATCCGTGCAACAGGGGACAATAAACGAATGATTCGCAGCTTTTCGGCAAACACAGATTCATTAGTTATTTTAGGATTAGGTATTTCAAACGGTATGGTTGCATTATCTGGGGCATTAATTGCGCAATATACAAAATTTGCGGATGTTGGATTAGGTATCGGGATGATTGTTGTCGGTCTAGCATCTGTTATTATCGGTGAAGCAATTTTCGGAACAAAGTCGATTGTTCGTGTCACATTTGCTGTTATTGCCGGGGCAATAATTTACCGAATGATTTACGCATTAGCATTGCGTGTAAAATGGTTAGATTCAGGCGACATGAAACTAATTACAGCGTTTATTGTTATTTTAGCGTTAGTTATCCCACAAATCGTTAGCAAGTATAAAGAAAAGAAGCGTAAGGCAAAGCGTTTGGAAGAACGTATGGCACTACAAAAGGCGAAATTGAAAGTAGAGCAGGGAGGGAATGGCCTTGCTTAAATTGGATGGAATTAATAAAGTATTTAACGAAGGAACACCCGATGAAAAAATTGCATTGGATAATATTAATTTAAATTTAGCACCTGGCGATTTTGTCACAATAATCGGAAGTAATGGTGCAGGGAAATCGACAATGATGAATATGATTTCCGGTGCCTTAACACCTGACTTTGGGTCCGTCATTATTAATGGCAATGATTTAACACGTTTACCGGAATATAAGCGTGCGGTACATATCGGCCGTGTTTTTCAGGATCCAATGGCTGGTACAGCACCTACGATGACGATTGAAGAAAATTTGGCGATTGCCTATTCACGTAATGCCAAACGGACACTACGGTTCGGTGTAGATAAAAAACGCCGTGAGTTTTTCAAAGCTTCCTTGGAAAAGTTGCATCTAAATTTGGAAAACCGTTTAAATGCAAAGGTGGGCCTATTATCAGGTGGTGAACGCCAAGCATTAAGTCTATTAATGGCGACTTTTACAAAGCCTTCGATATTGTTGCTCGATGAACATACAGCTGCACTTGACCCATCACGTGCGGAGCTTATTACAAAGCTGACTAAAAAACTGGTGGAAGAAAGTAAGCTGACAACGCTGATGGTTACCCACAATATGCAGCAGGCGTTGGACTTAGGCAATCGCTTAATTATGATGGATAAAGGGCAGATTATCTTAGAAGTTGGAGAAAATCGAAAACCAGCATTAACTATTCCGGATTTAATGTCCGAATTCGAGCATATCCGCGGAGAAAAAATGAATTCAGATCGCGCCCTATTAGGCTAAATTAAAATCCCGACAATCATTGAATGACTGTCGGGATTTTTTATATAGATGAAATGAAGAAGGTTTTAGCCAGGTGCTACACAAGCAGTGCAAACAATGTACTGTCTTTATTGACCTCTTTATATTCAAAACCATTGGCCAGCATACGCTCGATTAAACCGGCGCGATCATCAGGGTGGGCAAGTTCAATACCGACTAATGCCGGACCACTCTCTTTATTGTTTTTCTTCGTATATTCAAATGTCGTAATATCATCATTCGGTCCGAGCACCTCAGCCAAAAATTGTCTTAGCGCACCAGAACGTTGCGGGAAGCTGACGATGAAATAATGGAGAAGCCCTTCGTAAATAAGCGAGCGTTCCTTAATTTCCTGCATTCGTCCGATATCATTATTCCCGCCGGAAATAATGACAACAACAGATTTCCCCCGAATTTGCTCCGCATAAAAATCAAGAGCTGCAACCGATAAAGCTCCAGCTGGTTCTGCAATAATTGCATGCTTATTATATAAGTCTAAAATAGTTGTACAAACTTTTCCTTCTGGTACAGTAATAATATCGTCCAAATAATGCCTACATACTTCATACGTTTCCTGCCCGACACATTTAACAGCAGCACCATCGACAAATTTATCAATCCAGTCGAGAGAAACGGGCTCCTTGTTCTCAAATGCAGACTTCATACTTGCTGCACCTGCAGGCTCAACTCCAATAATTTTACTCGTAGGGGATAAGTTTTTAATGTATGCGGATACTCCGGACATTAAACCGCCGCCACCAATGCTACCGAAAATATAGTCAATCGGCTCTTCGATATCATTCATAATCTCTACTGCCACAGTTCCTTGACCAGCCATGACGTCAATATCATCAAATGGATGGATGAAGATGCGGTTTTCTACTTCACAATAGGCTACTGCGCTTTCCGCCGAGTCATCGAATGTATCACCGGCTAACACAATTTCTACAAAGTTCCGGCCAAACATACGAACTTGATCAATTTTTTGTTTTGGCGTTGTTTTTGGCATGAAAATGGTTGCTTTAATTTCAAGCTTTGCACAGGCATAGGCGACACCTTGTGCATGATTCCCAGCACTTGCACAGACGACACCTGCAGCACGTGCCTCATTTTCGATTTTCTTGATTTTATAATAGGCACCGCGTAATTTAAAGGACCGAACATGCTGTAGGTCTTCACGCTTAAAATAAATTTTTGCACCATACTTTTCGGATAAATATTCATTTAACTGCAGTGGGGTATGCACGACGACATCTTTTAAAAAATGGTGGGCAATCAATACATTTTCAACTGCAATTGTTTTAGGTTGAGCAACTTCCATTTTCATGTAACCTCCGTAATCAGTTTAAAGATTACATCATTCTATCATAAATTTACGCTTAAGAGACATGAAAAGTCAGTAAATTTAGAAAGTTCTTAAATTATTCATAATGAAAGCGTTTTATTGGAGAGAGTAACTTAATCCATTCCTATTCCATCCAAAAATTGCATAGATTTTTTGGGAAACGGACAGCCTTATGAAGAATTGTCAGAGCCTGCATCTGTTGCTTTTTTGTTTATACAAAGAAGTGAAGGGGTAAAAAATACAATGTTATGGCAGTGGAAATTTGGTTGTAGTACATCAATTATTTACAAGTTCCAAGAACATATCTAGGAGGAATTAAATATGACTAAAACAGCTATCATTACAGGTGGGGGAAGCGGATTAGGTCAATCGACAGCTATCCGTATGGCCCAGGAAGGTATAAATATTGCAGTAGTGGATGTAAGTGAAAAAGGCGGTAATGAAACAGTCGAAAAAGTAAAAGCACATGGCGTCGATGCTATTTTTATTAAAGCAGATGTTTCAAAAGCAGAGGAAGTAAAGAAATATGTAGACGAAACAATGGAGAAATTCGGTTCTGTCGATTACTTCTTCAATAATGCAGGGATTTCAGGAAGCGGAAAATATTATTTAGATACAACAATCGAAGAAATTGAACAGATAGTCGGCATTAATTTACTAGGTGCATTGTATGGGGTACGTTATGTAGCAGAAGTTATGTTAAAAAATGGTGGAGGGGCAATCGTGAATACAGCCTCAAGTGCGGGTGTTATTGGACAAGATTCCGTTGTCACATACTCAGCAACGAAACATGGGATCATTGGCTTAACGAAAAGTATGGTAGCAGAATACGCAAAAGATGGATTACGTGTCAATGCGATTGCACCGGGACCAACTGAAACACCGATGGTTAAAACATTTTTCGAAGCAAACCCGCAAATGAAGGAAAATGCAACAAGTGGAATTCCACAAAAACGCTTAGGAACACCAGAGGAAGTGGCAGAGCTTGTAACTTTCCTATTAACATCAAAAGCAGAATATATTAATGGGGAAGTCATCCGTATTGACGGTGGATTCACTAGCACAAAATAAATATATAAAGGGCTGCCCGAAAAGTCAGAGGGAAATCTGATTTTTCGGCAGCCCTTTATTTTTGTTCGATTTAGAATAGTAAATGAGCGATTGCAGCAATAATTGGAATTGAAATAATTGTACGGATTAGGAAGATAATGAATAAATCCCAAAGCTTTAATGGGAGCTTCGTACCTAATATTAATCCACCGACTTCCGACATGTAAATCAATTGCGTAACAGATACCGTAGCAATGAAGAAACGTGTCATTTCCGATTCAATGCCTGCCCCTAAAATTGAAGGCAATAGCATATCAGCAAAACCTACAATCATCGTTTGAGCGGCTTCACCAGCTTCAGGAATTTGAAGCAGCGCTAAAATCGGCTCAAATGGCATTCCTAAAATACGGAAGAAGCTTGTAAATTCGGCCAATACTAATGCGATTGTTGCGAATGCCATAATAATAGGCGTTACCGCAAACCACATTTCCAATACATTCACAAAACCGTTTTTCACCATTTTACCTAAGTTGCGATTTGAATTCGCTTTATTCAACGCATTGTGTAAGCCATAAGAAAATACATTGAAGCCTTCTTGTACATCTTCACGATTAGCAGGGACTTCATTACCGTCAATTAACGTATCCGCCTTTTGCTTTAGCGGGTAAATACGCGGCATAATGAACGCCAAAATTAATCCACAAATGATAACAGAAGCATAAAACTCAAGGAAGTAATCCCCAATGCCAATTGTTTCAACAACGACTAAACAGAATGTAATGGAAACGACAGAAAATGTTGTCGCGATTGTTGCTGCTTCCCGACCTGTATAATTTTTTTCCTCATATTGCTTGCTTGTTAGTAAGACACCAATTGTCCCATCACCAACCCATGAAGCCAAACAGTCTATTGCAGAACGACCAGGAATTTTGAATAGGGGACGCATAATCTTCACCATCATTGACCCGAAAAATTCAAGTAAACCGAAGTCAGTTAATAATGGCAGTAATAGCCCGGCAAATAGGAATAATACAAACATGAATGTTACAAGGCCGGCAGCAGGATCGAGTAGCACACCTGTTGTTACATCACTTGTTAAACTTTCCGGACCGATTTGGAAAATATACATACTTGCGAAAACAACCGCAAGCACACGCATAACTGTCCAAAACCAATTAACACGGAATAAAGAATCCGCTAAAGAATGAGAACTTTTTTGTGGTATGAATTTTATTGCTACAGAACCTACAGCAGCAATTACAAACACAATAAATGCGAACCAATGAATAAACGGTTCAACTTTACCTGCCAAAAAATTAGCAAGAATAGCAATCGGCACTTTTATACCATCTTCTGTTCCAATTGGAGTAATAAAAATAAATACACCGAGCACAGAAAACGCTATAAAAAGAAACCACGTGTTAAAAGAAAATTTCTTTGTCATATATATAACCTCTTTAATTTATTAGTTGAATATTTATACACTATAAATCTTGAATATTCATTTGTCTACTGTTTTGCATAAAGATTAAATTTTCAGAAATGTATGATGTGGGGAGGTGATTAATCTTTACCCTATGTAAAAATATTTACACTTATAATACCTCAACATGGATTTATAGGATAACAAACTAAAAGAGTATTATTGGCTGTTTTATTTTAGTACTTAATGGAAGTGAAATAATAAATTTTGTTAAATGTAATAAAATTCTACTCTAAAAAAGCAATTTTTTTGTCACTATTAATATAGAAGTAACAAAATAATAATCTTATAATTCAGTTAGTTGGAAGCGTTTACAAAACAGGAGGGTAATAATGAACATTATTATAGCGCCGGACTCCTTTAAGGGGAGCCTAAGTGCCGTTGAGGTATCAAATTACATAGAAATGGGAATTAGACAGGCTTTTAGAGATGTAAAAACCATTAAGCTTCCAGTTGGTGATGGTGGAGAAGGTACTATGGATACTTTGGTTGCGGCGACTGGAGGTACAAAAAAATGTATATCCGTGACAGGGCCATTAGGAAATAAAGTAAATGCAACTTACGGAGTGTTAGGTGATGGAATAACATGCGTAATTGAAATGGCAACCGCTTCTGGGTTACATCTAGTCCCAAATGGTCAATTATCTCCCTTAACTACAACAACTTATGGAACGGGAGAACTTATAAAGCATGCATTAGATGAAGGATATAAGTCATTTGTTATTGGGTTGGGGGGTTCGGCAACTAATGATGGTGGAGCTGGCATGTTACAGGCATTAGGAATGAAACTGCAAAATCAAAAGGGGGAGGAAATAAAATTTGGAGGGGGTGAATTAAATAATATTCACCACATTAATTTATCTCATTTCGATCGACGAATTAAAGAGTGTAAGTTTTTGATTGCTTCAGATGTCCAAAACCCTTTAATTGGTCCTACTGGGGCCTCTCATGTTTTCGGACCTCAAAAAGGAGCCTCAAAAGAAGAAGTCATAATTCTAGATGAAAATTTAGTGCATTGGGCAAATATGATTGAGGCAACTACAAGTATTACACTTCATGAAAAAGCAGGGGCAGGTGCAGCAGGAGGAATTGGAGGAGCATTTCAAGCATTTTTCCCCGTGGAATTTCAAAGAGGTGTGGATGTCGTTTTAGATTTTATTAAATTAAATGAATATTTAAATGATGCACATTTAGTCATTACTGGTGAAGGAAAAGTTGATAGCCAAACAGTATATGGAAAAACACCGCTTGGAGTAGCGCAAAGGGCAAAATTAAAAAATGTACCGACAATTATAATAGCTGGATCCATAGGTAAAGGGTTTGAAAGTTTATATGAGCATGGTGTTGTAAGTGTAAATAGCATCATAAATCATCCAATGAATTTAGAAGAAGCTATCTTAAAAGCAGGGGAATTATTGGTTTCAACGTCTGAGCAAGTCGTTAGGACATTTTTTTACAACGAAATTAAAAATTAATAGGGGGTTTTTATATTGAATATCAAGGATACGATTGAAAAAGTACCTGGTGGGATGATGGTGATACCACTATTATTAGGGGCTACATTAAATACAATTGATCAATTGCATATTCCGTTTGTAATGAATATTTTAAAAGCTTTAGGTACTGCACCGACAAGTGACGGCTACTATGAATTTTTAAGAATTGGTGGATTTTCGCAATACTTATTTAAAGATAGCGCATTAGTACTTATCGCATTATTCTTATTCATCGTAGGTAGTCAAATGAATTTAAAAGTTGGTGGGAGATCCTTAAAAAAGGGCGTTCTTTTAACTGGAACTAAATATTTTGGTGGTCTTGGAGTAGGAATGTTATTTGGAATTATGTTTGACCCATGGACAGGTATTTTGGGGCTTTCCACGTTAGCCCTTATTGCAGGTATGACAAATAGTAATAGTGGTATGTACGCAGCTTTAACTGGACAATATGGTAATCGCTCTGATGTAGGGGGCTTATCTATTTTAGCAATTAATGATGGCCCGTTTCTAACTTTAGTTTCGTTAGGTCTTTTAGGTACAGCATTCCCGGTAATTTCATTTATCGCCGTTTTATTACCAATTGGTATAGGTATGCTTTTAGGGAATTTGGATCCAAAAATTCGCGAATTTTTAAAACCAGGAGAATCAATTTTAATACCGTTCTTCGCCTTTTCATTAGGTGCCGGTATGAACCTATCAAATTTCTTGAATCCAGAGGTGCTTGCAGGCGGATTAGTATTAGCAATTTTAACATTCGTTGTTACTTCAGTTACAGGTGTCTTAGTATTTAAGCTGTTCAAAGAAAAAAGTTTTATTGCACCATTTGCAGAAGCCTCAACTGCAGGTAATGCAGCAGCAACTCCAGCAGCCATTTTAGCTGCAGCAGCTGTCGCAGTATCTTCAGGAGCAATGAGTGCAGCTGACTATGCGAAAATTGAAGCTATAGTGCCTATCGCAACTGCACAAATTTCGATTTCAACTATTACTACATCTATTCTGTGTCCATTAGCAGTAATTTTAGTAGATAGGTATCAAAGGAAGAGAGGCATTATCGGGACAGAGGAGTATCCAGGTTTAGATAAAGTGTAACGAAATAAAGCTATAGCTATAAGGCTGTATCATCATATATGCTACAGCCATTTCCTATTTTAATCACATACTATTTCGCTGCAAAGAAAATTGGTTTAGCCATAAAATAAATTTGATCGTAATAATATCGTTAATATTGCGAGGATTAAGAAGAGTTTCTTTTTGAATTTTATTTAAACGATACTTTAATGTATTTGGATGGATGAATAATGCTTTAGCTGCGATATTAACATTTAAATTTGATTTTATAAAAGTGGAAAGCATTTCTTCATTATCAAGGATAAATCGATAATTTGAGTTATTTAAAAATTTTTTTGCAGCATTTAAAGGGATTTGTGCGAGCATGCCTTCTATTTGATGGTTTTGGTAATTAATAATATTATTTTCTATATTTAAGTTTAATAGCGATTCACATTCTTCATAAGCTGATTTTAAATTTGTAATATTATCTATAGGGGCAGTATAAACAATTTTAACGTTTTTACTAAGATTGATAAAATTTTTGAAATCGTTGATTACTGTTCCCATTGGTTGAACCAAAAGATCGAAGACTAATAGATATCGACTAATGGACATTTTTTTATGTAATGTTGCTCGAGTAACTAAATCATTCATGAAAATAAAATAATCTTTTGTATTTGTTTCAAAATGATTATTAGTTTCAACAACCGTAATTAAATATTTTTTCTCTACAGAGATATCCAAATTAAAAAGAAGACGTTTTAAATTTACGATATTAATGGAAGGTTGCATTAGCTCCTCAATAATTAAGGATTGTTGAATATTTTTAAACTCATTTGCAGAAGTTAAATGCGCTTGCTTTAATAATAATTCAGCGAGCATTTTGACTATATTAGAAATTTCCTCGATTTCATTAGGGTCACCTGTTATTCCGATTGCACCAACAATTTCGTCGTTAAATTCGATTGGAATATTAATACCTTCCTGTGTACCTTGATATTTTTTTGTATCTTCTTTAAATATCTTAATTACTTTTTTCTTTTTAAAGACCATTATAGCACCTTCATGAAATTGAGAAATTCTAGAAGGATTTTTAGAAGCGATTATAATTCCCTCCAGATCCATTATATTAACATTTAACGAAAGTACTTTTGAAGTTTCATTAACGATAGCTTCAGCTAAAACCTTTGTTAACATATTTGCACCTCATAAATTAGTCGGACTATTAATTCCTGTTAAATTTTATTTTAGTTGGTATATTGGTAAAGTATAATAGTAATATTCGAAAAATACAAAATATTATGTCTTTACAAAATGCTTGGAGGGTGTACTAATGGAGAAAATAAAGGATATAGAATTTATAATTCAGCAATCACTAGAAAAAGATGAACCGGTTATTATAGCGATAGATGGTCCAGCAACAAGTGGGAAAACAACTTTGTCTCAAAAATTAAAAGAAAAATTTAATATAGTTATGATACCGATGGATCATTTTTTCTTACCAATGAATATGAAAACACCAGAAAGGCTAGCTGAAATAGGGGGAAATGTAGATTATAGAAGAGTGGAGGAAGAGATTTGCATTCCTTTTAAAAACCGAGAATTTTCTCATTATAGAGCGTTTAATTGTCAAACAAAAACTTATGAAGAAAAACAAGGACAGCAAAGCAAAGTTTTGCTATTAGAAGGTGTATATGCATTACACCCAACACTTCAAAAATATATAGATTATGCGTTAGTTTTAGAAATTACAAAGTCAGAACAAATGACAAGGCTTAAAAAGAGAAATACACCTCAAATAGTAGAAAAGTATATTCAAGAATGGATTCCTTTAGAGGACAGGTATTTTGAATATTTAAACCGAATTGGAGAGTGAAGCAATTGAAAGCACGGTATTTAGTATATACGTCATTGTTTATTGCAATAGCCATCGTTTTGGCGCAAATTGTTAAGGTTTTACCACTCGGTACTCCAGGAGCTATTTTATTACCGATGCATATCCCTATTTTACTGTGTGGTTTTATATGTGGAAAAAAATATGGTTTACTTGCAGGAATACTTACTCCATTTATTGCCTTTTTGATTTCTGGAATGCCAATTATTTTTCCTGTAGGTCTTAGTATGATGTTTGAGTTGGCTACTTATGGTTTTGTAGCTGGTTACACATATAAAAACATGAAATTAAATCCATATATTAGCCTTTTAGCTTCGCTGTTAATAGGGAGAATAGTATTCGGAGTTGCAGGAGCTATTTTATACGGATTCTCAAATCTCGATTTTGGTTTACAAATGTTTATTCAAGCCGCATTCATAATAGCTTTACCAGGAATTCTAATTCAATTAATAATCATTATTCCACTTGTAAAAGCAATTGAAAAAATTCAAACACAAAACAAGCTTCCACAAGTGAATGCATAGAGGGGGAAATACAATGGAAGTATCTTTATTGTATGGTAAAGGAGAATTAAAAATTAATGTACCTGACCATTCTGTCGTTTTGGAACCAAAAAGCATTAATGGGGTAGAGGATGAGATGGGTGCATTGAACGAAGCGCTATTAAACCCTATTGGTACTTCACCGATACATGAAATCGTAAAAGAAACAGATAAAGTTGCAATCGTTATAAGTGATATTACTCGTCCTACACCAAATGAGAAAATAGTTCCTGCGATTATTAATGCACTGCCCCATGTACCAAAAGAGAATTTTGTTATTATAAATGGTACGGGAACACATCGTGATCAAACGGAAGAAGAATTTATTCAAATGTTGGGTGAAGATATTGTCAATAACATTAGGATTATCAATAATAGTTGTCATGATAAATCAACTCAAACGAAAGTTGGAACAAGTAGATTTGGTTGTGATGTTTGGTTGAATTCGGAGTATGTTGAAGCTGATTTTAGAATCGTAACAGGCTTTATTGAGCCACACTTTTTTGCTGGATTTTCTGGAGGACCAAAAGGAATTATGCCTGGTATTGCTGGAATTGAAACAATTATGACATTTCACAATGCAAAAATGATTGGACATCCTTTAGCTACATGGGGAAATATGATTGATAATCCACTGCAAGATATGACACGTGAAATTAATGGTATGTGTAAACCACATTTCATGTTAAACGTTACATTAAATCGCGAAAAGAAAATTACAAATGTATTTGCAGGGGAATTAATTGAAGCTCATGATTTAGGCTGTGCATATGTAAAAGAACATACGATGGTAAAATGCGAAGATCGATTTGATGTAGTGATTACTTCAAATTCTGGATATCCATTAGACCAAAATTTATATCAAGCGGTAAAAGGGATGAGTGCCGCGCAAAAAATTGTAAAAGAAGGCGGTACGATTATTTGTGCGGCAGAATGCATAGATGGTTTACCTAACCACGGAAATTATGCGGAAATACTACAAATGAGAAAAACTCCTCAAGAATTGCTTGATATGATTAATGATGAAAATTTTAAAAAGTTTGATCAATGGCAGGTTCAAAAACAAGCTGTTATTCAAGTATGGTCGGACGTACATTTATATTCAACATTAACACGAGAACAAGTTGAAAATAGTATGTTAAATTATGTAGAAGATATTGAAGTGTTATTAGAGCAATTGAAGGAGAAATATGGTCCAAACTATTCTATTGCAATATTACCAATTGGTCCATTAACTATTCCTTATGTAGAAGAATAGGTTTAATCTATTTCCAATTTCAGATAGACATAAAAAAAAAGCGTCGCAAAACAAAATTTGCGACGCTTTTTATTTCGAGTTTTTTTGTCGTAGTCTCTACAGATTATATAATAAAGAGAATCAATCGTTAAACACAACATTGTAAAATTTTTCGGTATTTAACCAGCTGTCCGATAAAACTTCACCTTCGTCGACACGTTTTGCTGTTTCCTGCAACATCCAGCCAGTTTGCGAAATATGGGCTTTTAGCGCCTTTAATTTGTCTTCTTTGACAGAGCTAATATCAATTGTTACATCAGGCTCTCCATTTTTCTCGACTGTATCATTGGCAAAAGCACAGGCTAAAATACGGGGGCGATATTTCTTATTAATCCGACGAACGGCTTCTACTACTGCACGACCAGTTGCTTCATGGTCGGGATGCACTGCAAATCCAGGTAAAAATGTGAAAATTAAAGAAGGATTAAGTTCCACAATTAAATCGGTTACTAGTTTGATCATCTTTTCATCATCTTCAAATTCTACCGTCTTATCACGTAAACCCATCATACGTAGATCTTCTATACCCATCGCCTCACAAGCAGCAATCAGTTCTTTTCTACGTATTTCCGGCAATGATTCGCGAGTGGCGAACGGAGGATTTCCTAGATTACGACCCATTTCACCTAATGTTAAACAAGCATATGTAACAGGAACTCCCATATTGTGATATAAGCGTAATGTACCTGCAACCGAAAAGGCTTCATCATCTGGGTGAGGGTAAACGACCAAAACATGGCGTTCTTCTTGTAATGTCATGTAAGCAACCTCCTTAATAAGCAAATGGCGATTCGCTAATTTCCAACGCAATCGCTAGCTTTCCTGTATTATCTATTCCAGCCATTAATAAGCGACCTTGATCATCCAATTCAAAATGTGTAATTCCTTGTGCATAAACCCAACCATGTGGCATTTTTAAGCCAACGCGGTGTGGGGCGTCCCCTACAACTTTCCCTAATTCATAACGTAATTGTACGTTACGGATAAAAGCCCCTGCATTGAAAAAGTTTTCATTATAGTGTGTTGCATAAGAGCCATTTGTAGTTTCTAGATGAATAAAAACGTCTTTGTTCGCAAAAGAATTAAGTAATTCCTGGAGCTCGTTAGTATTTACTTCCTTCATCACTCTTATTAACTCCTTTCGAATCTATCTACTAATAGTATAGTCAAACTTTACGAAGTATGAAAAGAAAAAGTCACACAAGAAGCGAATTCTTGTGCGACTTAGTATATTTTATGCATTAATGTAGTTTGGGATCGTCGAAACCGATACTGCAGGTGCACCGAAACGAGGTTTAGCACCATGCATAACTGGTCCAACATGGGCATTTAAAGCCCAACCATGTTTAATTGCAGCCGAAACGAATTCCTTCGCTTCTATTACGGATTCTTCAACAGAAAGACCATTTGCTAAGTTGGCGCAAATACTCGCTGCAAATGTACAGCCTGCTCCATGATTATAAGTTGAAGTGACTTTTTCGGATTCAAGTAATTTGAAGTCTTTCCCGTTATAGAATAAATCCACGGCTTTATCATGCACTAAAGCTTTTCCGCCTTTAATGACAACATTTTTTGCCCCAAGCTCATGTATTTTCAGTGCAGCGGCTTGCATTTCCTCAATTGATTTGGGTGTACCTGTCCCTGCTAATTGACCTGCTTCAAAAAGGTTAGGTGTAACAACTGTAGCATGAGGTAATAAATAATTAACCATAGCTGTTGTATTGCCAGGATTTAATACTTCGTCATCGCCTTTACATACCATTACCGGATCGATGACTACTTTATTCGTTCCTGAAGATTGAATGGCCTGTGAAGCCATTTGTATAATCTCTTCTGTAGAAAGCATCCCTGTTTTAATCGCATCTACTCCTGTAGAAAGGGCTGTATCGATTTGTTTTTGCAAAAGGTCTGTCGGCAATGGTGTCACAGTATGGCTCCAAGTTTTAGGATCCATTGTTACGACTACTGTTAATGCGACCATTCCGTAAGTACCATGTTCCTGGAAAGCTTTCAAATCTGCCTGCATTCCTGCACCTGCAGAAGTATCAGACCCTGCAATTGTTAAAGTTTTTTTAAGTGTCATAAAGCAAATCTCCTTAAAATGAATATTCGAATAATAATTGTCTTTAGTATAGCGCTTATCTGACTATATAAAAATAGCCAGAAAAAGAAAAAACTTTAAGGTCAGAAGAAATTACTTGAACTTCTCTATGAATTTCAATACCGTTTGAGATGAGGTGAAATTATGATTGAACAATTAACAAATAGTTGGAAAGCAATTTTGGCGACACAAGCGCAGCAGTCTTATTATAAAAACTTGCAAAGCTTTTTAGAAACGCAGTATGAAATGGGTACTGTTTACCCAAAAAAGGAACATATTTTAAATGCCCTTTTGTTGACGGATTATGATTCGGTAAAAGTAGTCATATTAGGACAAGATCCATATCACGGTCCCAATCAGGCGCATGGACTCAGCTTTTCGGTCGAGCAGGGACAAAAAATGCCACCAAGCTTAAGGAATATGATGAAAGAGTTACAGCAGGACTTGGGCTGTGAAATACCTGGGCATGGAGACTTAACATCTTGGGCAAAGCAAGGTGTTTTATTGTTGAATACGGTATTAACTGTACAGGCAGGAAAAGCGAATTCTCATAAAGGACAAGGATGGGAACAGTTTACTGATGCAGTTATCGAAAAACTTGCAGAGCGTGTTCAACCAATCGTCTTTTTATTATGGGGAAAGCCGGCGCAAAGTAAACGGATATTAATTGAACGAATTTCCGATAAGCATATTATTCTCCAGGCACCTCATCCAAGCCCATTAAGCGCCCATCGCGGATTTTTTGGAAGCAGACCCTACTCAAAAACAAATGAAGCACTTCTTTCGATAGGTGAAAAGCCCATCAATTGGTGTTTAGATGAAAGTGGTTCTAAACAATCTAAACTTTTACTGTGAAGCATGGTAAAGTAATGATAGAAAGAGAGGGAGCGGCAAATGAAAGTTGATTGCTTTAAATGTCATTTTTTCCGTGTGACATGGGATCAAAATAATCCGCGCGGGTGCACGGCTTATGGTTTTAAAACTAAGCAGCTACCATCTCTCGTTGTAAAACAGTCATCAGGAATGGATTGCTTAAAGTTTGTGCCGAAAAATAGAGGAGGGGACAATGGGAGATGATCACGTATGAAACAATCATCAAACAAATTGAAAAGTTAACCGCAGAAGCTACTCATGCAACAACGGAGCAACTGGCTCGTGAAAAGCTCACGGCTATTCGTGCATTATGTGATGTCGTATTGGACGAAAAAATAAACTCCACAAAGCTCCCAGCTGCAAACCTTGTCAGTACAACTGTTTCCTCACCGGTATATACACAGCCTATTGCAATTCCGGCGCAAAAGCTCGAGGAAGAGGATGCAAATGGGGATTCACTTTTTGATTTTTAATCGTTATTAAAATAGAGAATTATTGAATAGATAAAAGAAAGAGGTAAGAAAATGAAAGGCTCAATTATATCAGGTGCAATTCATGGTTTTTTAGCAGTCGCATTAGGCGCATTCGCAGCACATGCATTGGAAGATATGCTGGATGACTACAGTACGGGAATATGGGATACGGCTATACAATATCAAATGTTTCATGCAGCAGCACTAATATTAGTCGGAATTTTAATGTCAAACGCTATTTTAGGTGAAGTAAAGCAACTGAAAATAGCAATGATCTGTTTTAATGCAGGAATCGTCATTTTTGCAGGTAGTCTAATGGTATTAGCTTTAACAGGAATCGGCATACTGGGGGCAATTACTCCTATCGGTGGTGTCCTATTTTTAATTGGTTGGATAATGGTTATAATGTCAGTAGTAAAAAAGGCATAGAAAAATAGAAGGCGTATACTCCTAAAAATGGAAGTATATGCTTTTTTTATTATTTTAATAGGAAAAATAAAACTTTTATCTAAATTGTTTGAATTTATTGTATAGTTATAAAGTAGGCTAGTAAAGGGGTAAGGAAAATGGACCAATTATTATTAAAGCTAGAAGATCATTTTGAAGAAATGGTGATTATACGTCGCTATTTACATGAGCATCCTGAAGTATCGCATGAAGAAGTACATACACCTGCATATATTGCGGATTTTCACCGTGAGCTTGGATTAGAAGTGCGCGAGTATGTAGGGGGACGTGGAGTTGTAGCCACACTAAGAGGTGCAAGACCAGGAAAAACGGTAGCTTTACGTGCGGATTTTGATGCATTGGCTATTCAGGAATTAAATGATTTGCCCTATAAGTCTAAAAACGACGGTGTAATGCATGCATGTGGTCATGATGGTCATACGGCAACGTTGCTCGTTTTAGCAAAAGTCTTGGTGGGCATGCGAGAGCAATTGTCGGGTAACATCGTTTTTATTCATCAGCATGCAGAGGAAATTGCTCCAGGTGGTGCATTGGCCATGATTGAAGATGGGTGTCTAAACGGTGTAGATGTTATTTTTGGGACGCATTTATGGGCGCCAACCCCCCTAGGCGAAGTGCTTGTAAAAGATGGGGCAATTATGGCAGCGGCAGACCGGTTTGAAATTGTGATTCAAGGTAAGGGAGGACATGGCGCAGAGCCACAGCATTCAGTGGATGCAATAGTAGTGGGAGCCCACTTTGTCACTCAAGTACAGACTATTACTTCCCGTCGTATCGCACCGCTTCAATCGGGGGTTGTGACAATTGGTCAGTTTGAAGCGATCAATCCGTTTAATGTCATCGCCGATACAGTGAAAATACAAGGGACAGTACGTGCTCTAGATGAACAGGTTCGTAAGCAAATAAAAGAAGAAATTGAATTATTGTTAAAAGCAACTTGTTTAGGGATGCACGCTACATATAGTTATCAATATTTCGATGGGTACCCACCTGTTGTTAACCATGAAGAACAAACAAAGTTTATAGCAAAAGTAGCGGAGCAAACAAGTGGAGTAGAAAAGGTTACAGAGTGTCCGCCATTTATGATTGGTGAGGATTATGGCTATTATATGCAGCATATTCCAGGCACATTTTTCTTTACTGGGGCCAAAGATCCGCAGTGGGAAACCGTTTATCCACATCATCATGCCAAATTTGATTTTGATGAAAGAGCGATGCTGATTGCCGCAAAAGTACTAGGACGAGCTGCCTTAGAATTTCTTGAAAATGATTGACAGAGAGAAGGGAAATGGAAATGAGTGTTGGTAAAAAGTTATATTCTGCTTTCATATTAATGATTGTCTTAATAACGATAACTGTAGTTCTTAACTTTATTAGTTTAAATGAAATTCAGGGTAATATGGACGAAGCGCTCGATCATCGTGTTGAGCAAATCCGCACAGTAGATCAAATTCGATTGAATATAGGAATGCAAGGGATGTATGCACGTGCCATAGTGTTGGACGGCAAAGAGGAATCTATCAATAGTTTTAATCAGTACAATGAATTATTGGACGCGGAAATTGATTATTTGGATACATTGGTAGTCAGCGGTACGATGCAGGAATATATGGAGCAAGTAAAAAAGTTCCGCGATGATTTTAACAATGGGTATCTTGATATGATTGATGCATATAATCGAGGGGATCAAATTCTGGCAAATGGATTTATTAATACGAAGCTTCATGTGGCAAGTAACGGCATGTTTGATGTGACAAATCAAATTGTCTTATTTCAAGAAGAACAGCTTGAAGCGATTAATAAAAAAGCCAACAACTCGATTGCCTTTTCTCAAACAGTGGCAAGCATCGCCTTGGTAATCAGTATTTTGATTGGTGTAGCCGTAATGTTATATATTCGTAAAACAATTACATCACCATTAAAGAATATCGTAAAAGAAGCGAATATTATTGCATCAGGCGACTTATCACAGCCGGATTTTGTAGTCAAAACAAAAGACGAAATCGGTCAGCTAGGTAAGTCCTTCAGTATGATGAAAAATAATTTAGCAAATCTAATTAAAAATATGCAAATGAATTCTGAACAAGTAAGTGCTGCAGCACAGGAACTTTCAGCAAGTACAGAGGAAATTACGGCAACAACAGAAGATGTGACGACGCGTGTTAGTCATACAGCAGAAAGATCCCAAATTTCTGCACACGCTTCAAACGAAAGTGCTCGTGCCATGGAAGAAACAGCAGCTGGAATACAGAGAATTGCAGAAGCGACTCAAAAATTACATGGTAATTCTGTTGATGCGACACAAACAGCGAAAAACGGTGGTCAAATTATTCATGATGCACAACAGCAAATGAACATAATTAGTACTTCCACAAATTCTGTCAATGATTTAGTACAGAAGCTGGCTCAACAAACAGAGGAAATCAATAATATCTCACAAATCATTACGGCAATTACGGATCAAACGAATCTTCTTGCGCTAAACGCTGCAATTGAAGCGGCACGAGCAGGGGAACACGGAAAAGGATTTGCAGTTGTAGCGGATGAAGTACGAAAGCTGGCGGAGCAATCTAAAAGCTCGGCAAATTCAATCGTCAACTTAACACTTGAAATTAAAGCAGATACAGAAAATGTCGAACGTGCTGTATCGGACTCTTTAATATCTGTAAAAGACGGTGTAGATATTATTACAAATGCAGGTCAGTCATTTACATCGATTGTGGGAGCAGTAACTGAAATGTCAATGCAAATTGAAGAGATTTCAGCTACATCTGAACAGCTTTCGGCAAGTGCAGAACAAGTAACCGCTTCGGTAAATGAAATTGCCAATGGCTCAAACGAATCGAGCAGCCACCTTGAAATGATAGCAGCAGCCGTGGAGGAACAAACGGCAACGATGCAACAAGTCAATGCAGTGGCAACCACATTAAATGACAATGCCCAAAACCTACAGCAGGAAATCCAACAATTTAAAGTGTAAATAGGAAAAAGCAAGGTGCTAGTGATTGCACCTTGCTTTTTCTTGCATGTTAAAAGACTTGCAGCCTATTAAGGTGTTTGTGTAAAGTAACTTAATTCCTCATCAAATTCAGCATAATCAAAGTAAATCATCGGGAACAAGAAGCGATGGTTATTCTTTAAATCACGCAAAATAACATGGTCGCGTCCAGCTGCTTCGACAACACCGCGAACAGCACGCGTATTGCTGCCAGCTACCGCATTATCAAATGAAAAATAAAACGTACCTGGTTTCCCACGATTTAACCGTAAAATATTTTCAATATAGGATTCCTCACGTGGAACGCCTACACCTTGCATAGTCGTAGGGTACGTAAGCGTCGAAGGATTCATTTGTTGCATTGGAGACGTCCAATAATAAGTCAATTTTGCATCCTTTCATTAAGTAAATTTAATAAACCACTAGACAATTTGCAGTTGCCGATTCTCAACACCCAGCTTCAATATGACCACTACGCCATTGTCCATAATACTAGGCAGGGCATTCGAATGACCTTTTGTAGCATCTTAATCGAGCAAGAAGATTATCTTTTATAACTATAGGCGTTGTAAGTAACCTCCTTTTTCGTTTTAGTATATGCATAAAAAAAAAAAGTTGAACACTGTTGCAGTATTATTTTTTGAATAGTTAACATACTATAGAATAATTTAATATAAATAAGTAATAACTTTCAACGAAATGGGCAATATATGTTACATAAATAGAAAATTGTTGCCCAGTGTTAATGAAAAGCACGGGAGTGGAACGTCATGAAAATAGGAGTATGGTTAGGGATAATTATTAGTGCATTTTTGTCCTTTGCGGTTGCGAAATTTTACGGGCAACCGATCCATTGGTATTTATTAATCCTTCTCATCGTAACGGGTTTGTTCATTAATACCATTATTATAATTTTAAAATTGCAGGATGATCATACGTAAAAGGTGAGTCGATTTAGTTCGACTCACCTTTTTCCGTTTTAGGGATGAAGCCGTTGGCGAATAACTGCTTTGAAATGACGAATATACATCACAAAGTGTCGATTATGTATGGGGTAGTGGCGAATAAGTATGGACGATTGACGAATATCGATAGAAAGATGTCCAATAAAAATAAACCCGTTCAGCCACTTGAAGATGGGATAACCAATAATCAAGGGTGAACGGGTACATCAGTATTAAATCGCTAATAATTTTTCTAGTTTTTCGTTGTCTAATAAGTTACCTACTAGGAACTCACCAAACTCGCCATAGCGGGCTGATACTTCATCGAAGCGCATTTCGTAAACAATTTTTTTGAATTCTAGCATATCATCAGAGAATAATGTTACGCCCCATTCGTGGTCGTCCAATCCAACTGAACCAGTAATGATTTGTTTGATCTTACCTGCATAGCTACGTCCGATTAGTCCGTGAGAATGCATTAATTGACGACGCTTGTCCATCGTAAGCATGTACCAGTTGTCATTGCCATCGCGCTTTTTATCCATTGGATAGAAGCAAACATATTTTGATTTTGGCAATTCAGGATATAAACGTGCACGTACATGTGGGTTTTGGTAAGGATCTTCATCCGACTTCCCAGCTAGGTAATTTGATAATTCTACAATCGAAACGTAAGAATAAGTTGGAATAGTGAAATCTGCAATTGCCAGTTTAGCAAATTTTGTTTCGATTTCGCTTAATTCTTCCGGTGTTTCGCGTAATGTCATCATCATGAAATCTGCTTTTTGACCAATAATAGAGTAGAAAGCATTTGAACCTGTATCTTTATTTAAGTCTTCTAAAAATGCGATAAATTCTTTCGTAGCGGCTTCGCGTTCTTCAGTTGAAACTAATTTCCATGATGCCCAGTCAATTGAGCGGAAATCATGTAATGCATACCAGCCATCTAAAGTAATTGCTGCTTCATTCATGTGCTTAAACACTCCTTGTAAATGAAAATGATTCACAGTTAGTGTAGCATAAATCAGTAAAAAAAAATCATTTCAACCTCGCATATTCGATATTTTCACCAATTTGACATCACTTTGAATTGAGGTATGCTAAAGTGAAGAGAAATTAAGCTAGGAGTATTTATATGAACGAAATTTTAAAGCAAACGAAGTGGCGTTTCGTTGATCAATCGATTAGTGCGAATAAACGCTCACCTTTAGAGTCATTCGCGATGGATGACACACTTTGCCATCTTGTAGGACAGCTCATGTCAGATGCAACACTTCGTACGTGGGTGCATTACGATTCAGTCGTGTTGGGTATCCAGGACCACCGATTGCCGTATATAGAACAAGGAATGCAGACATTAATAATGCATGGCCATAAACCGATTGTCCGGAATTCAGGAGGATTAGCCGTTGTATTGGATGCGGGAGTGCTGAATATTTCCATTGTCATCGGGGAAGACAAACCGCTTAGTATTAATAACGCTTTTGAAATGATGGTCGAATTGATTCGACAGCTTTTTCCAGAAGTCGCAACTAAAATAGAAGCATATGAAGTTGTCGGCTCGTATTGCCCAGGTTCATATGATTTAAGTATCGATGGTAAAAAGTTTGCCGGAATATCACAGCGCCGCATGAAAAATGGCATTGCTGTACAAATTTACTTATGTGTAGAAGGCAGCGGAAGTGAACGGGCAGAGCTGATTAAGCAATTTTACGAGGCAGGTCTAAAAGGCGAGGTAACAAAATTTCAATATCCGGACATTAAACCGGACGTAATGGCTTCATTACAGGAGCTTACAGGACAAAGCATAACTGTATCCCAAGTAAATGAACGCCTACGCAAGCTATTGAACCACTGGAATGGGAAGGTAAATGAACAACCATTGCAGAAAAGTGAAATGGAATTATACGAATATTATTTACAGCGCGTATTGAAGCGCAATGAATCAATGTTAAACAAATAAAAAAGGCGAGGTGCTAATATAGCGCTTCGCCTGAATCATTTAGTGATGACTGGGAAACTAAGTTTCCGTTTCGCTCCATTTTGAACGTCGGTGCGTTTGGCTCTGAATCTTCTAGTGCCACAAGTCTTCTTGCGCGATTCATAATAGATACAAATTGCTCGTAATCTTCTTTAATCGCTTTGTTTTCTTTTTGAAGTGCAGCCAATTGTTGTTCAAGCTGATTCTTTTGTTCCGTTAATAGTGATGTTAATTTGCGCCACTTCACTAAATCTTGCTCATTTGAATTCGTATGTTGCAATTTCACTAAGTATGCAATGACGATATCCAGTGATAAAGCTGATAGTGGAATTGACGTCGGCTGGCTCTCATTAGAAGGCATTAAATATAAAGGTGACGTTCTGCGCTTTGTTGCCGTATTCATCATACGCATACGTTCTTTACGTTCCTTTTTCGCCTGTGCTAAATCTTCTTCATAAATACGTCGTACTACTGCATTCCAGCGGAAACCACACGCTGCAGCTGTTCGATTCAATAGATCACCAGCTTCTTCAAAAGCATTAAGCTGTGTGCTTCCTTCTTTAACATGGCGCAAAACAGCTTCTGCCAATAACTCGTCATTCTCTTTTACCCACGCATCTTGTCTTGTTTTTGTCATAAAAAACTCCCCCTGATCTTATTCATAGTTTTGTTGTTGTAAATCTATCATGTCCAAAGGGGAAAACATTTATTCAATATATCGTAAATTGTTGATAGAATAATGAGAAATATATTCCTATCAGACCTTTGACGGAATTGCTAGTATATGCTTGAATGGAATATGCAATATGAGATACAATAACAAATAGGTTAAAATAGCTAAGGGAAAGGTGTTGACACTATGGCAAACTTATTTCACGTTTGCGATGAATGTCAGGCCGTTAATTTAAAGACGTTAATTCCAAAATTAAAAGAAATTGATCCAGAAGCAACGATTGAAATTGGCTGTCATTCATACTGTGGTCCAGGCCGCAAAAAAACATTCACATTTGTAAACAATCGTCCAGTTGCCGCATTAACTGAAGAGGAGTTAATGGTAAAGGTACTCGACAAACTAAAAAAGTAACGACGTAGGGGGCATGTCCTGAAATGATTTTCAGAACAAGTCCTTTTCGCATTTATAAGGGCTTTGCAGATGAAGTATACTTATCAATAATTTTTTGTACATGAAAACAATTATGCTTTTTGCCTAATGGATTCATTTCTATTTCATTGAAAACTCACTTATAATAAGAAAAAGGGATAAGGAGGTCGGCTATGTTGACGACATATGCAAAAACAAAACTGCTAGAGGAAAAAGTTTTTAAAGACCCTGTCCATCGTTATATCCACGTTCGGGATCAAGTGATTTGGGATTTGATAAAAACAAGAGAATTTCAAAGACTGCGCCGTATTAAACAGCTTGGTACTACATATTTAGTATTCCACGGAGCGGAGCATAGCCGCTTTAATCATTCATTGGGTGTGTACGAAATTGTACGCCGTATTGTAGATGATGTATTCAGAGGAAGAAAAGAATGGGACGAATCTGAGAGATTACTCGTGTTATGTGCAGCGCTATTGCATGATTTAGGGCACGGTCCGTTTTCCCATGCCTTTGAGAATGTATTTGAGACCGATCATGAATATTTTACACGTCAAATTTTATTAGGGGAGACAGAAGTGAACGCAGTGCTTCGTCGAGTTTCACAAGACTTCCCTGAAAAAGTTGCCCAAGTGATAGAAAAAACATATCCTAACGAATTGGTTGTCAGCTTAATTTCAAGCCAAATTGACGCCGATCGAATGGATTATTTACAGCGTGATGCCTATTATACAGGCGTTAGCTATGGTCATTTTGATATGGAGCGCATCATGCGTGTTATGCGTCCCCGCCAAAATGGCGTCGTTATAAAAGAAAGTGGAATGCATGCAGTAGAGCATTATATTATGAGCCGCTACCAAATGTATTTACAAATCTACTTCCATCCTGTATCGCGAAGTGCGGAAGTTGTACTCAATAATATTTTAAAGCGGGTAAAAGTGTTATGTGCGAATAATTATGCATTTAAATATGAGCCATCACCTTTTGTTGCTTTTTTCAAGGGAAACGTAACTTTGGAAGATTATATAGCATTAGATGAAAGTATTATGCTCGCATACTTCCAATTTTGGATGCAGGAAGAGGATCGGATTTTACGTGATCTATGTAGAAGATTTGTTAATCGGAAATTGTTTCAATATACGAATCTCAACCCTTTTAAGCAACCCGAAGTTTACGCAGAACTGCGTCGCCTATTTATAGAGGCGGATATGGACCCGGATTATTATTTAGTGCATGATTCCACATCGGACTTACCTTATGACTTCTACCGACCTGGAATTGAAGGGACGAAAAAGCCGATTTACCTACTTATGCAAGATGGGGAGCAACGAGAGCTATCAGAGGAAAGTCAAATAGTTGAGGCGATTGCCGGCCGTATAAAAGTGGACCATAAAGTTTACTACCCGGAGGAGTTATTGTTAGACGAGAACATTCCGGAAACGTTACGACAAGAAATACAGAGGCTAATTGAGCATGTATAAAAAAGATAGCTAGGACAGAAGTGAAAATTTCATTAGATAACGTGAAAAGCTTTATTATGAAACGTACACTTTATAAAATTGATTAAAACGGCTGGCGGGTAATCGCAGGAGCACCGACGCTTGAGACGTTCGTGTAAGTCCATGTCCGTGCAAAAGCGTCCCTGGAATGGAAATCGATTTATATACAGCAAAAAAACACCATTTTTCTCTTAGAGAAAAATGGTGCTTTTGGTTTTGCTTTGTAAATTTCATTGTAGATTGCTAAGTTGGCAGTAATATAGGACGGATTAATTGTCGCTGTATCGCACGCCACCTTTTGCAAAGTGGTTTTTAGACATTTCTTCGATAATAATGGATACATTTTCTACTGGTGCGTCAACTGTTTTTGAAACAGCTTGTGTCACTTCTTCTACAAGCGCTCGCTTTTGTTCTTCTGTACGCCCCTCAACCATTTTAATTGTAACGATTGGCATATAGTCGCCTCCTAGTTAAAATATAGTGTATAGTATTTATATTAGCTTATTTGGAGGTATTTACAATGGCAAATGAAGAAAATTCTAAACCAAAAATGGGTTTTACGATTATTAAAAATGATCCAACCGATGGGCATAAAGGTTTTGGCATTGGCTCACTTTCTCTAGAAAATGTGTCGCCAGTCATTGTCGATGTCGCAGAAGGAACGGCGATTGTTGATATAGGTGCAATGCATGCAAAAAGTGAAGTAGAGCGTGGTATTAAATTTACAACGAACCGTGAAGACTCAGCAGGCGGAAAAAATTATTGGTTAGTATGGGTGACGATTGACCATAAGGAATCTGGTGCCTACTTTGCAGGCGTAACTGCATGTGAAATGGTTGTGAACCGTGAAAAGCGCCGGGGCTATAAAATATTGGCGGATCATGTAAACAGAATGGATAAATCTATGAAGCGCCATATCATCGTTGACCATATGGATGCACCATCAAAAAAAATATTGGCAGACTTTCTTAAAAGCCACAATGAAGAAATGTGGAACAATAGCGATGAAAAATTAGCAAATGATTTAGTGTAAAATTACTTATAGGTTAAATATAAAGTACAAATAAATATTATGGTCAGTCAATTACTTTTTTGGAAAAATGAATCCATTCGGTGAACAATATGTGACATTTCAAGAACATCCAAATCGATGGTTGAAACTGCTTCCAAAAGAAAGTAAACTGAATTTAAAGCTTGCAAAGTAGTAGGCTAGGACATGTGGGAAATGAATAGTGATGAGTATTATGCGGCATTTGAACATTCCCAAGCCGAATGCCCCATGGTTCTCATCCTTTCGTTAACCACAATAGAAAAGCTCTTTCGTTTTACGGACTAGAACCGGAAACGAAAGAGCTTTTCTATTTTTAGTCCCAAAAACCTTTGAATGCTTCGAAGGGTAATGTTTCAAAGAAATTACCCCATGTATCTGTGTCGAAGAAATCGAATGTTCCACAGGATTCAGTAGGAATATCTGCTGTTTTCATATAAACGACACGCTGGTTCGGACAAGAGGGATCGGCTAACTTACCACTCAGAATATCGACCGTAACAGGCTCGACTCCACTTGGTATTTTAAAAGTTTCGTTTGCCTTTCCATTAAGGGCGGTTTCCATAAATTCAATCCACACTTGTTTAGAAGCTGCCATATCTGCCTGGACAGATAGTGTCTTCCCTTGGTCATAGCCATTCCATACACCGGCAGTCAAACTGGGTGTAAAGCCAATCATCCACTGGTCACTGTTAGTTGTCCCTGATTTTGCTGCATACGTATGGGACATTCTAGAGCGCAGTGATAGACCGGTTGCAGGGGAATAATCACTGAATACAGGGTCGAATATTCCTGTCATCATTTGTGTTAGAACAAAAGCATCCTGTTCGGAAATTACCTGTTCTTTCTCAGGCTTCTTATATTTATAAACGACTTTCCCTTTTGCATCGATAATAGATAATACGGTCACTGGTTTTCTCTTTTCTCCACCAGCTGCAAGGATGTTATACGCATTTGTTAAATCGTACAACGAATTTTCAGCGGTCCCCAATGCAATAGACGGTATATCTTTTTCAGAATATTGAAGTCCAAAGCGTTTTTGAATATCGCGGAAAGAACGGTAGCCGATTCCTTCCAATGTCTTTACTGCATAAATATTATCTGAAATAGCCAATGCTTGAGCTAATGAAAGTGCATGGTCTGCAAATTTGTTGTTAACGTTTTGTGGCGTATAAGTTGCTCGTCCACTATCATAGGTGAATGTTGTTTCACTGACATCCAAAAATGACATAGGGTGAAAATTCTTTTCAAGGGCAGCTGCGTATAAAATCGGCTTGATGGCAGAGCCGGGCTGACGATTTCCCAAGGCGACTCGGTTAAAGGAACTTTCACTATAATCACGCCCCCCAACAAGCGCTGTTACAAAACCAGTATGTGCATCCATACTGACAAAACCAACCTGCAAATCACTATTGGGCATATTCGTTTTAATGGCATTTTCCGCTGCGCGCTGATGTGCCTGGTTCAGGGTGGTTTGAATTGTCCAGCCACCTTCACTAATACTTAGGTTTTTGGATTGTAATATATCACTTGCTTCTTCCCAAACAACATCCAAAAAGTAAGGCGCAATCGATTTTGTCGCAATCCATTGATCACTTTTTAGTGCGACCTGTTCAGTCGTAGCGCGTGTTTTTTCATCGTCTGTAATTTTTCCTTGCTCATTCATTAATCGTAAAATAACGTGCTGACGATTAGTCGCCTTTTCTAAATTATTTAGTGGCGAATAATAAGTCGGTCCTTTTGGAACACCGGCAAGCATGGAAGCTTCCGCCAATGTTAAATCCTTTGCTGATTTGCCGTAAAAATAACGACTCGCAGCTTCTACGCCGTACATTCCGTGACCGTAGTAAACAGTATTTAAATAACCTTCTAAAATTTCCTCTTTTGAGTAAAATAACTCTAAACGGTAGGCGAATAAGGCTTCATTTATTTTCCTGTTCCATGTTTTTTCATGGGTTAAATAAAGGTTCCGAGCATATTGCTGTGTGAGCGTACTTGCTCCTTGGACTTTGCTTCCCGCTTTAAGATCCGCTAAGACGGCTCCAGCAATACGGGAATAGTCAAAACCACTATGATTAAAGAAATCTTTATCTTCAACAGCAACTGTAGCATCAACTAAATAAGGTGAAATATCATCCAATTCTGTCCAATAGCGACGCTCCTCGGTGAAATAATCGCCAATTTGATTATTGTCGCTATCCAAAAAAATCGAAGCTTTCGGGACCGTAAGTGGAGGTGCTCCAGCAACTTGTGCATATATACGCAATGAAAGGAACGTTACAGCGAAAAAACATAAAAGGGCAATAGTAACGAGACCTATTTTTTTCATAAATCTTTTACGGCTTTTTCGTTTTTTATATTGCTGTCTTTTCAAGTTTTTTCACCTCATTTCTTTTTTAGTAGTTAGTAAAAAGTTTTCGTTCATTCACAAAAAGTTACAAAAATTCTATTGCACTTTTAATGAAAACAACTATACTTTTGTCGTAGCACATTAAATGGAAGTAAGCATTTATTCTGCTATGACAATACGTATTCATAATGTCGAATTTTGTCAGTTATACTTAATTATACGAAAATAGCGATCAAAAGTTTCATTTGTTAGATTTAGTATGAGCAAAATCACCGTTCGCTATGCATACGAAATTAAGAACAAATTTATTTATAATTGATAATTTAAAATAGAGAAAGTTGTAGGTGATTGTAAATGAGATTTGACGAAACATATGCGGGTAACATGTTTATTAAAAGCCATCAAAATTACGAGGAAAGTAAGGCAGTTCTATACGGCATGCCAATGGATTGGACAGTAAGCTATCGTCCCGGCCAACGTTTTGGCCCAGCTAGAATCCGTGAAGTATCTGTTGGTTTGGAAGAATACAGCTTTTACTTGGATCGCGAATTAGCGGATGTTCCATTCTTTGATGCTGGAGATATTCCACTGCCGTTCGGTAACCCGGAAAAATCATTGGCGGAAATTAAGACATTTGTTCGTAAAGTATTGGCAGATAACAAAGTTCCAGTTGGTATGGGTGGCGAACACTTAGTATCATTGCCAGTAATGGAAGCGGTATACGAAAAATACTCAGATTTAGCCATTATCCATTTTGATGCGCATACAGATTTGCGTACGGATTATGAAGGCGAACCTTATTCACATGCAACTCCAATTCGTAAAATCGCTGATACAATCGGACCTGAAAATGTCTATTCATTTGGAATTCGTTCAGGCTTAAAGGAAGAATTGCAGTGGGCAAAGGAAAACGGGATGCACATTTCATTATTCGAAGTACTCGAGCCTTTAAAGCAGATCCTACCTAAATTAAAAGGACGCAATGTTTATGTGACAATCGATATTGACGTATTGGACCCGGCACATGCTCCTGGTACAGGCACTGTTGATGCAGGTGGTATTACACCAAAAGAACTTTTAGCTGCAATTCATGAAATCGCGCACTCAGAAGTAAATGTTGTCGGCTTTGATCTTGTTGAAGTAGCACCGATTTACGACCATGCAGAAATAACAGTAAACACAGCAGCGAAATTAATCCGCGAAATGATTTTAGGTTGGGTGAAATAAGGATAAAAATAAAGCGAGCGACGAATTTCTGTCGCTCGCTTTTTAAGTAATTACTTTAAGTTGTTTGCATGAAAATAGCCTGAAGTTTTATTTGATTTTGCATGTTGAGATGCTCTAATTAAATTTTCCGTCAAACTACGGGAAGTAACACCATTATCAGGGAAAGAGCTTAATCCAATGGTGACGGAAATATAAATTACTTCTTTGTCTATTACATTAAAGGGCTGCTGGGCAATAGTATGTATTAAATTATCTGCCTCAAATATCGCTAGAGCAGGAGGGGTATCCTTTAGAATAATGGCAAACTCCTCACCACTTAGCCGACCAACAAATGCATCATTTTTATCTGCATATTCTTTTAAATGAAGAGCCAGCTGCTTAATGATTAAATCTCCTGTAGGGTACCCGTATTTGGAATTAATCATTTTTAAATCTCGAATATCTACCAATAATAAACTGAATATCTCATTTTTCTTCATAAGTTGTTGAATACATTTTTCAAATTCTGTTGTATTAGGCAACTGTGTTAAATAATCAATTTTCCGCAAATAATTGGTTTCCTGTACAGTATCATTTGTACGTTTCACCTGATGAATAACAATGTAAATAAAATAAAATGCGAAAACTGTAAATAAACCATATAGCAGGAGGAATCCGTATCCTTGACTACTAAAGCAAAGTCCTATAAAAGAAATCAAAATCGATTCAACCAAACAAAGCCAAAAATAAGTGAAAACCGTTTTAGAAGTCATTTCATATTTTCGTGTAATTAGAAACAGGAACAGTACTAGTAAAATAAAATTATAGTTAAAAATAGTAGAAATCATCGTTACCTCTGAAAAGAAAAAGCGACCGATTCCTATAATAAGACCGCTTACTAAAATCGCAAATGGTCCACCTAATAAACCACTGAACAGGACTGATACAAACTGGGAATTTACCAATACACCGTCAACAAGATTAATTGCGGAATATGTCAAAATTAGCCCCGTCACACCGAATTTTATACCTGTCACATAAGGAATTGATCGATCGATAAATGGCGTAATTTTAAAGTAATTGATAAATGGCCAGTAAATTAATAGGGTAAACGTAAATAATATACAAAAATAAGACAATATTTCGATAAACATAATTAACTCCTTTATAAAATAATCATTACTCTTTTCTATCGGAAATACTATAAAAATGATTTAATTAACGGAAAAATACTCAAAAATAGGGTGATAAAGGTACTAAATCTAAGTTTAAGTTCAATGTTGCTTAAAGAGATAAACTTATCCTATAATAAAAAGGTTATAGAAATATATGTATAGGAGCTGACTGCTGTGGCGAACGAGAATGGGAAAACAGTCAAAATTAAGCTAATTTCCTCCATCATTCCTACCGAGGGCGAGCTTGAAAAATACGAAATGTGGCTGGAAGGCAACTGTGTAGAAAAAGGCGCTAATCATTATTTACGCTATGAGGAAATTCAGGAAGACGCACGAATTCAAACGACAATAAAGCTAAATGAAGCGAAAGCCTTTATAATGCGAAGCGGTGGTGTCAACATGCGTCTCCCTTTAAATCCAGGCTTACGGGAAAATGGGCATTATGAAAGTCCATTCGGATCATTGCCAATCGTTACCGATACACATCAGTTAGCCATTGAAGTAACACAAAACGAAAAAGTATCAGGGCGTTTTAAAACGCAATATGATCTTATAATAGGCGGCAATTCTGTCGGACAATACACATTGGAAATTCAATTTACGGAGGTATATTCATGAACGCAGTAGAACAATTACAGCAATCGATTAAAGACACTTTAAAAGCGGCAATCAATCAGGCCGGCCTAGTCGAAGCTGACACAGAAGTAAATATTCACCTGGAAACACCAAAGGACAAAGCAAACGGTGATTTTGCCACAAACGTAGCGATGCAATTAACTAAACTGGCGAAAAAGCCGCCGCGTGCCATTGCAGAAAGCATTTTAGAGAATGTAAATACAGAAGGGACAGATATCGAAAAAATCGAAATCGCAGGTCCTGGCTTCTTAAACATTACAGTTCGTAAAGACTTTTTGGCAGGTGTAGTAAAAGCAGCATTCGAACAAGGTGAAAATTACGGTCGTTCTACTGCTGGTGCTGGTGAAAAAGTACAAGTCGAGTTCGTATCGGCGAATCCAACAGGCGACTTACACTTAGGACATGCCCGCGGTGCTTCTGTTGGGGATTCTTTATGTAACGTTATGGATTTTGCCGGTTTTGATGTATCTCGCGAATACTACATTAATGATGCAGGTAACCAAATCAACAACTTAGCGTACTCATTAGAGGCACGCTATAAACAGGCTTTAGGCATGGATGCTGAGATGCCGGAAGATGGCTATCACGGTCCAGATATAATCGCTATCGCTGGGAAATTAGCTGAAGAATTTGGTGCTTCGATTTTAGACAAAACTGAAGAAGAACGCTTCAAATTTTTCCGTGAGCATGGCCTAAAACTGGAATTAGCAAAATTACAAAATGACTTGAAAAACTTCCGTGTTGAATTTGATGTATGGTATTCAGAAACATCTTTATATGAAAACGGTAAAATCGATGTTGCATTAGAGAAATTAAAATCAAATGGCCATGTATTTGATGAAGAGGGAGCAACTTGGTTCCGTTCAACAACATTTGGAGATGACAAGGATCGAGTGTTAATTAAAAACGATGGTTCATTCACATATTTAACTCCGGATATTGCTTACCATGAAGATAAATTACGTCGCGGATTTGATAAATTAATCAATATTTGGGGTGCTGACCACCATGGCTATATCCCACGTATGAAAGCGGCTATTGAAGCACTTGGCTATGAGCGTGAAACATTGGAAGTCGAAGTAATTCAAATGGTTCAGCTTTACAAGAACGGCGAGAAATTCAAAATGAGTAAGCGTACAGGTAATGCTGTAACAATGCGTGAGTTAGTGGAAGAAGTAGGTCTGGATGCAGTACGTTATTTCTTCGTGAAAACTGCAGGAGATTCTCACATGGACTTCGATTTAGATTTAGCAGTATCACAATCGAATGAAAACCCAGTGTATTATGCGCAGTATGCACATGCACGTATTTCATCAATTTTACGTGCAGCAAGCGAGCAAGGTTTTGAAGCATCATTGGAAAACCTGAACTTACTTGTAGCAGAAAAAGAAGAAGATGTTCTGAAAAAGGTAGGTGCATTCCCGCAAATCGTGGCAGATGCAGCGAAACACCGTACACCGCACCGTATCGCGAACTATATCCAGGACTTAGCAGCAGCATTCCATAGCTTCTACAATGCAGAAAAAGTTTTAAACCAAGATAATAAAGAGCTAACTGAAGCTCGTTTAGCATTAATTACAGCAGTAAAAACAACTTTAGCCAATGCATTGAAACTAATTGGAGTAAGTGCACCTGAGAAAATGTAATTTATATTTCAAAACACCCTATTTCCTTTATGCGGAAAATAGGGTGTTTTTTCATTAGCTTGAATATATTCTCCTTTCTCCCGCAATCGTTCCACTTTAGACTTGCAATGCCACCTCTATGAAGTAAGTGAATCCCTACAAAGAAGCTAGGGATATCTATTGACTTGTAAATTTCTGAAACGTACTATTAATTTAACGAAATAACGATGCATGACAACAAACACGAGGTGGTGCTTTTCATGAGCAAGGAATTATTTATTCAAACAGACGAGCAGCGACAATGGTTGGAAAAACTCGAAACAATTTCAGAGAGCGTGAAACAACTCGCCCAACAAACAGATGAACAAGCGACATTTCCATTTGAAAATTTCCGGAAACTGCGGGAAATCGGTTATACAAAAATAACGTTGCCAAAAGAATACGGTGGGGATGGCCTCACATTATATGATGCGATCTTACTTCATGAAACTTTGGCAAGCTATTGCGGTAGCACGGGGCTAGCTGTATCATGGACAATTCAAAATGTAGGCGAAATTTTTGAGAATCGTTACTGGAATCCACAAAAGCTCGACTGGTTTGGAGGAGAAATCGCAAATGGTGCAACAGTAAATCGTGCGGTAAGCGAGTTTGCGATGGGGAGCCCAGTGCGCGGCGGACGTCCGGCGACATCGGCAAAACGTGATGGCAACCATTATATAATTACCGGGCGTAAAAACTATACGAGCGGTGCACCCGATCTAGATTACTTTTTAGTATCAGCTTGGATCGAAGACGAGGACCAGTTAGGATTTTTCCTTGTTCCGAAAACGGTGCAAGGAGTATCGGTGGAAAATACATGGGATGTGGCGTCGATGCGCGGTACAGGAAGCGATGATTTAGTGCTGGACAATGTACGCATTGATCAAACGAACTTAGTGGAAATTCCAAACTATACAACTGGCTTTAAGTTGAACGGTTGGTTGCTCCTCATCCCAGCGACTTATTTAGGGATTGCACAGGCTGCAAGGGATTATGCGGTAGATTTTGCAAATAGCCATTCACCGAATAGTATTAAAGGGACAATTGCCCAGCTGCCTAATATACAAACACTGATTGGAGAAATGGATTTAGCATTGACGAACGCACGCTTTACCATTTACGGAGTAGCCGGGTTATACAATGACCCAACAAAAAAGAAGACACTTATAAATGAAATCAATATTGCCAAACATGTTGTGACAAATACAGCGATTGAAGTCGTTGATAAAGCGATGCGTTTAGTCGGAGCAAAGAGCTTGCAACGATCCAACCCACTTCAACGCTATTACCGTGATGTTCGTGCAGGCTTACACAATCCGCCAATGGATGATATTACGATAAAGCGTTTAGCGGAGACAGCAATTGAAAACAATTTAAAAGCTAAAGAGTAACCTGTTCTTTTATTACACCACACGTGGTCCGATTTCAATCAGATTAAAACAAATTATCTGAAACTTTGGCGGATTTTGCATACAATAAATGAAATATCCGCTATAATAATATTATTAATTAAATATGTACTATAAAGGTTCTTACTATATCCAATTAAAGTAAGAAGTAAAAGGGAAATCGGTTCAACTCCGATGCGGTCCCGCCACTGTAATTGCTAGTTTTGAGCTATATGCCACTGAAATTTTTGGGAAGGCAGCTCATAAACGCTAACGCATAAGCCAGGAGACCTGCCTTTATAATGCCCAATTAATGCCTACGCGGATAGGATGCGGTAAATGAATTTTTTATTTGAATTTATTTGCTTACATAAAGCTTCCTATTTTGTAGGAGGCTTTTTATTTTTGTGTAAAATTACAGGTTAGAACAATTTTAGGAGGAATTAATTACATATGAAAACTTGGCAACGACTTTCTTCAACAGGAATCTTCTCCATTATGCTTCTTGCAGGATGTGGAGTAGAAGAAACAGCAGTTGAAAAAGATACAGCACAACAATCGACAAAAGCGGCTGAGGAACAAGCGCAGTTTCCTGTAACGGTAACTGATGCTTTAAACAAAGAAGTGACAGTGGAAAAAGCACCTGAACGCATTATTTCCCTCATTCCGTCCAATACAGAAATATTATTTGGCTTAGGCTTAAATGAACAAATTATTGGAGTATCCGATAATGATAATTACCCGGAAGAAGCTCAGACAAAAGAAAAAGTCGGTGGAATGGAATTTAACTTGGAACAATTGATTGCATTGCAGCCAGATCTAGTAGTAGCTCATGAATCAGGTCTTTATAGCTTTAACGAAGAAGGTATTGCGCAACTTGAATCAGTGGGTATTCCTGTATTTGTAGTGAAAAATACTACAACATTTGAAGAAACATATACGACTATTGAACAAATTGGGCAATTAACAGGGAAAACCGCTGAGGCAACAGAGATGATTGCATCCATTCAAAAAGGAATTCAAGACATTGAAGTTAAAGTGGCTGATTTAGAAGAAAAATCTGTGTTTATCGTAGTGGGCACAGAGCCGGACTTATATGCAGCAGGACAGGAAACATTTATTAATGAAATGCTAGAAGTGTTAAATGTAGAAAATGCAGTACAAGAACTTGGGTGGCCGATGTATAGCTCTGAGCAATTTGTTGACAGTAATCCGGACGAAGTGATTGTAACATATGAAAATGACTATGATAGCATCGTAAATAATTCTGCCTATGCCGAAATGGATGCAATTAAAAATGGCAATGTTCATGTAGTGGATGGGGATACGACGAGTCGCCAAGGTCCACGTATTGTAGAAGGTATTGAATCACTAGGTGAGGCAATTTATCCAGATGTATTTAAAGAATAGTAAGTATATATATGCTTATATTGCTTCCATTGCATTGCTTCTTTGCAGTTTGTGGATTGGGGTATCATTTGGAACGGTTAATATCCCGATTTCGACATTGTGGGATAAAGCGACAGATCCGATTGCTTATAGTATACTTTGGAAAATTCGAATGCCACGCGTAATTTTAGCCGCAATTGTTGGTGCATCACTTGCGATTGCAGGTGCGGCTTTTCAGGGGCTCTTAAAAAATCCATTGGCCGATCCGTATACGCTAGGGATTTCATCAGGTGCATCAGTCGGAGCAGTTATGACGATTTTTTTAGGTATCTCGATTCCTGTTCTTGGTGCATTTACATTACCTGTATTTAGTATGGCAGGTGCCGCATTTACAATGGTCATAGTATTATCATTTGCCCGACTTGTGGATCGTTCTATGAAAATGGAAACGTTAATCTTAACAGGAATTATATTTAGCTCGTTTTTAGGTTCATGTATCTCATTAATGGTTGCTTTAACGGGGGAAGAGCTTAGAGCTATTATTGGTTGGCTGCTTGGCAGTGTATCGATGCGCGGCTGGTCATATGTAAATATGGTTTTACCATTCATGATTATCGGTACGAGTATTATATGGTTCAACCGCCGTGAGCTGAATGCGATGATATACGGAGAGGAACGTGCCCAGTACTTAGGGGTAAATGTGAAGCGAAGTAAATATATGATTTTAGCAGGCGGCTCCATCTTAACAGGGTCTGCTGTAGCTGCATCCGGTACGATTGGTTTTGTCGGTTTAGTTGTCCCACACATGATTCGTCTATTAGTTGGAGCCGATCATCGACATTTACTGACATTATCCTTTTTAAATGGTGCCAGTCTACTCGTCATTTGCGACTTAGTATCACGTACCATCATCTCACCTGTAGAGCTCCCAATTGGCGTGATTACGTCGTTTATTGGTGCACCGGTATTTGCCTATATTTTCTTTAAGCAACGTAGAAAGGTTGTTGCATAATGTTAAAAGTGAACGAATTGTCGGGTGGTTATGACGGGAAACAGATTGTGAAAAATATGACGTTTCACGTGGAAAAAGGTAAAATCCTCGGGATTCTTGGTCCGAACGGTAGTGGAAAATCGACATTATTAAAAATGATCAGTGGCGTTTTAAAACCTACACGGGGGGAAATCTTGATTGAAGATCGCCCGATTAATAGCTATGATATCAAACAGTTGGCAAAAAAGATGGCCGTTCTTCCTCAATTAAATGCAAGCGTATTTACGAACAGTGTATATGACGCTGTTTCATTGGGCAGATATCCACATCAAAGTGGCTTTTTTTCCACATGGTCAAAGGAAGATGAAAACCTAGTACAGCGTGCAATGGAAAGCACAGGTGTTTCACATTACAGAAATCAACATCTAGAGTTTCTGTCTGGTGGTGAGCAACAGCGTGTATTTATTGCACAGGCATTAGCTCAAGATTCGGAGCTGCTTCTTTTGGATGAGCCGACAAATCATTTGGACATTGCCCATCAGAAGCAAATTTTGGATATGATTCGGATGCAAGTCGAACTTAATGGGTTAACCGTTGTATCGATTTTCCATGACATTAATTTGGCGTCGCTATATTGTGATGAACTGCTTCTAATAGAAAATGGAGAAATACGCGCGTTTGGTGAGCCGCATGAAGTCATTATGCAAGATCAAATTGCTGATGTATACAAAGCACGTATTGTGACTTATCCACATCCGGAACTGCCAAAGCCGCAAATAACAATGTTGCCAACGAATGAATTAGAACGGAAAAAAGCGACTATTAATAAAAAAAATTTCATAATAACAGATGAATATGTTAAGTACAATTCTCCCTCCCCATTAAAAGTTATCTCTTCAGCAGTACATAACGCAGGAATGGGCTGGTACGATACATTTTTAAACCGGGCGATTGCTCCGGAATATGATATATACAATGTAAAAGAAGAAACAGAGCAATTTTTACGACACAACCGGTTTTCACCAACAAATACGGTCGTTATGTTAACAGCTGTGAAAACGAAATGTGCTGCCATTCAGCACTTTTCAAAAGGTAATGTTGAAATTAGTGTTATGGTAACAGCAGGGATAGGAAATGGTGTTGATGTCACAAAAGCTTATTTACGCGAAGACGAGCCGCATATCGGAACTATTAATACATGGGTTTTTATTAATGGTAAACTAACGGATGAAGCATTTATCCAAGCTATGATTACGGCAACTGAAGCGAAAACAAAAGCATTGGCAGATCAACAAATTAAAGACCCTTTAACAAACACAACGGCAACTAGTACCGCAACTGATAGCTTATTAATCGCCGCGACCCAGCAAGGTGAAGAAATGCCGTATGCAGGGCCAATTACTGAAGTTGGAAAATTAATCGGTCGCGCCGTTTTCGAAGTTACCGTGTCCGCAATAATAAAGTATAAAGAGCATACAATTCTTTAATGCAACGCTAAATCGAAAGGATGAAATTTGATGAAATTATACACAAAGTCAGGCGATAAAGGGAAGACAAGCATTATTGGAGGGCGTGTTGATAAAGATCATCTACGTGTAGAAGCTTATGGAACAATTGATGAATTGAATTCATTCATTGGTAAAGCAGTATCAGAACTGGATGCAAGTAAATTTCAGGATATTATTGAAGATTTAACAGCTATCCAGCATGAATTGTTCGATGGCGGTGGCGATTTGGCTAATGTTATGAAAGATCGCCACTATAAATTAGCAGAGGAACCTATCACAGTTTTGGAGAATCGGATTGATTTATTATCTGAAGAAGCACCTCCATTAAAACGTTTCATTTTACCAGGAGGTGCTCCTGCTGCTGCCACACTGCATATTGCTCGCACAGTAGCACGTCGCGCAGAACGACAAACCGTATCGTTAATGAAAGAAATTGAAGACGTTTCACCGGTCGTACAAAAGTATTTAAATCGCTTATCGGATTATCTATTTGCTGCAGCACGCGTAGTGAACTATCGCTTATCCATTAGGGATATTGAGTATATTCGTAGTGGTGACGTCTTTAAATAAAGCAGGAAAATGCTAGCTTAGACAATTAAATTGTCAGGCTAGCATTTTTTATATTTTGATTTAATTTTCAGAATTAATGATGAAATTTGTTGACTGAATGCTCATTCATAACTACAATGAGGTTAGAGATTAATAGGGTAATATAGTTTGTAAGAACAAAGGGGTTCGGAAACTTAGTATTCCAGGGGGGAAAAGTATGAATACATTTTTAATTATTAACTGGATTGCATTCATTGCTGTGCTACTTTATGCATTAGGGTTATTTGCATACTTATTGAAAACACGCTATGACTACATTCAGCTTGGTCGTAAAGAAGAGTTTAATCAAAAATTTTCTGAGCGCATGGAAGATATTATCGAGAAAGTATTCGGTCAATCCAAATTAATGAAAGACAAGAAGATGGGACTTGTACACGTTCTGTTTTTCTACGGATTTTTAATGGTTCAGTTTGGAGCAATTGACCTGATTTGGAAAGGGTTGGCACCGGGTTCGCATTTGCCATTAGGCGGCTTATACCCAGTATTTACATTTACACAGGAGCTTGTCGTACTAACGATTTTAATCGCAGTTGCAGTCGCATTTTACCGTCGTTATATGGAAAAGCTTGCTCGTTTAAAGCAAGGATTTAAAAACGGTTTAGTATACATGTTTTTAGCAATTTTAATGTTTGCCACACTATTTGGTAACGGTTTTTATTTAATTTGGCATGATCATGGCTTAACAGGCTCTGAACCTGTTGCTTCAGCTATTGCATGGGTATTCCAATGGATGAACCCAACAATTGCTGCCGTAATGTTCTTTGTAATGTGGTGGGCGCATTTATTAGCGCTATTAGCATTCCTTGTTTATATTCCACAAGGTAAGCACTTCCACTTAATTACGTCGATTTTAAATGTTTATTTCAATCGTCAAGACCGTATGGGTACATTACGTCCAATCGATTTTGCAGCTTTGGAAGAAGCGGAAGACGAGGAAAGTATGCCGCCGCTTGGAGTTGGTAAAATTCATGACTTCACGCAGAAGCAAATGCTCGATTTATATTCCTGTGTTGAATGTGGCCGCTGTACGAATATGTGTCCGGCAACAGGTACAGGAAAAATGCTGTCGCCAATGGATTTACTTGTAAAATTGCGTGATCACTTAACATTTACAGGGGCTGTTGAACTAAAGAAAAAGCCTTGGGTACCATTTTCTTTCTTCAACAATACACAAGGGAACCAATTAGCAATGGCAGCTGGTGCTGAAGGTGCGGTAATTGAAGATATTTATAGTCCATCATTAATTGGTGATGTTATTACAGAAGAGGAAATTTGGGCTTGTACAACATGCCGTAACTGTGAAGATCAATGTCCGGTAATGAATGAGCATGTGGATAAAATTATTGATTTACGCCGTTATTTAACAATGACAGAAGGTAAAGTAAACCCGGATGCACAGCGTGCGATGACTAATATCGAACGCCAAGGTAATCCATGGGGATTAAACCGTAAAGAGAAAGAAAACTGGAGAGAGCTGGACGAATCTGTTTATGTTCCAACAGTTAAAGAGCTAAAAAAATCAGGCGAAGAAATGGAATATTTATTCTGGGTAGGTTCGATGGGTTCATTTGACAACCGCTCACAAAAAATTGCATTAGCATTCGCAAAATTAATGAATAAGGCCGGCGTTAAGTTCGCTATTTTAGGTAATAAGGAAAAGAACTCTGGTGATACACCACGCCGTTTAGGAAATGAATTCCTGTTCCAAGAGCTGGCAACTGCAAATATTGATGAATTTGAAAAAAATGGTGTGACGAAAATTGTTACAATTGACCCGCACGCATACAATATTTTTAAAAATGAATATCAGGATTTCGGTTGGAAAGGTGAAGTACTTCACCATACAGAGCTTTTATACGATTTAATCCAAGAAGGTCGTTTAACGATGGACTACCGTGTGGATGAAACGATTGTATTCCATGATTCATGTTATTTAGGTCGCTACAATGATGTATATGATCCACCACGTGAAATTCTAAAAGGTATAGCAGGTGTTAAGCTGGTAGAAATGACACGTAATCGTCAGGATGGTATGTGTTGTGGTGCCGGTGGTGGCTTAATGTGGATGGAAGAGCATGTCGGAAACCGTATTAACGTAGCACGTACAGAGCAGGCTCTGGCAACACAGGCTTCTGTTATTTCCTCAGGATGTCCGTACTGTTTAACAATGCTTTCAGATGGTACAAAAGCAAAAGAAGTGGAAGAAACAGTGGGAACATTTGATATTGCGGAAATTTTAGAGCGAGCAGTATTCGGTACACCGCAAAAAGTTCAAGTACAAAAAGAGCAGGTAGAAGAAATCGAAGAAGAAACGATTTTAGAACCAGTGGAAGTTTCTGGAGAACAGACTAACGAAAATGTGCAGCAGACAGAACCTGCAGAAGTTGAAAAAGAAGCACCTCCTGTAGAACAATCATCGATTATTGAAGAGCAACAAGTCGCAACGGATGAAGATTTAGCACAGAGTCCTTCTGAGGAAAATGATGAACAGGATAAAGAAAATAAGAATTAAAGAGAAGAATATTTAAATTCAGTATATTTGAATAATTGTTGCAGTTTAGAAAACTATTTAATACAATGAAATTAAGTGAAGAAATGGGAGTAGCTATTACTCTCATTTTTTTCTAAATATTGATTGAGCGAGCGTTCAGTCAAATAAACCAAGAAATGATTTACACAGAGGGAAAGCAGCAAAATTGTTCTTTTTACCATTAAGTAAAGGGGTTACTTGAAGTTGGTGAAAAAGGCAAAATCTATTTCGGATTTTGCAAGATTAGCAGATTCAAACAAAGGGGTGTATGTATTGTCGAGAACAGTCATTTTAGACGGAGCACGGACGCCATTTGGTAAATTTGGTGGTGCATTAAGTTCATTAACAGCAAGTGATTTAGGTGGAATTGTGATTAAAGAGGCATTGGCAAAAGCGAATGTAGCAACAGATGCAGTAGACGAAGTAATTATTGGAACGGTGTTACAAGCAGGGCAAGGGCAAATCCCTTCACGACAAGCTGCAAACAAAGCCGGGATTCCATGGAATGTAAAAACAGAAACAATTAATAAAGTCTGTGCATCAGGAATGCGCAGTGTAACACTTGCCGATCAACTCATTCGATTAGGGGATGAAGAGGTGATCGTGGCTGGCGGAATGGAATCGATGTCAAACGCACCGTACTATATGCCAAAAGGGAGATTTGGCTTGCGTATGGGAGATGCAAGTTTAGTAGATGGCATGATTTATGATGGTCTGTCATGTGCATTTCATCCAAAACAAGTGCATATGGGCATTTACGGTAATGAAACAGCAAGTAAGTTTGAGGTTTCCCGTGAACAGCAGGATGCATGGGCAGCACGTAGCCACGAAAAAGCACTTGGAGCGATTGAATCAGGTAAATTTGCTGAAGAAATTGTAGGCGTAGAAATTCCACAAAGAAAAGGTGAGCCGCTTCGCATAGAAACAGATGAAGCACCGCGCTTAGGGACAACAATGGAAACGCTTGCAAAATTAAAGTCGGCATTTAGCAGCGATGGATCTATTACAGCGGGGAATGCACCGGGTGTAAATGACGGGGCATGTGCATTAGTACTTATGAGTGAAGAAAAAGCACAACAAGAAAACCGCCAGCCACTTGCAACAATCCTGGCACATGCAGAAGTGGGAGTAGCACCGGAAGATTTCCCTCAAACACCAGGACTTGTAATTAATCAATTACTTGAAAAGTCCGGTAAAACATTGGCAGACATTGATTTAATCGAAATTAATGAAGCATTCGCGGCAGTTGCGCTAGTTAGCAATCAAATTAGCGGTTTAGATGAGAATAAAGTGAATGTCAATGGTGGAGCAGTTGCATTGGGTCACCCAATTGGAGCAAGTGGTACCCGTATCATTTTAACACTCGCTTACGAATTGAAACGTCGTGGCGGTGGTTTAGGGATTGCGGCAATTTGTTCAGGCGGTGGCCAAGGTGACGCGGTATTAATCGAAGTAACAAACTAAGGGGATGAAATAAATGACGATTCAAAAAGTTATGGTCATAGGTGCAGGGCAAATGGGTTCCGGGATCGCACAAGTTTGTGCACAAGCAGGCTATGAAGTCATTTTAAATGATATGAAGGATGAGTTTTTCGAACGCGGTCTAAATACCATTACGAAAAACCTGACACGTGATGTAGAAAAAGGTCGGAAAACAGAAGAAGAAAAATCAGCTATATTAGCACGAATTACAAAATCTGTGGCCATTGAGGATGCAAAAAACGCAGACATTATTATTGAAGCGGCCGTTGAAAATATGGATATTAAACAATCAATTTTTAAACAGCTTGATGAAATTGCACCTAAGCATGCGATTTTAGCAACGAATACATCAAGTTTGCCAATTACAGAAATTGCGGCAGTGACTAAGCGTCCGGAACAAGTGATTGGCATGCACTTTATGAATCCTGTACCTGTCATGAAGCTTGTGGAAATTATTCGCGGTCTTGCAACAACAGATGCAGTATATGAAACGGTTGCCGATATGACAAAGCAGCTTGGTAAAACAGGTGTAGAAGTAAATGACTTCCCAGGCTTTATTTCGAATCGTATTTTACTACCAATGATCAATGAAGCGATTTATGCATTGTATGAAGGGGTAGCAACGAAAGAAGCGATTGATGATGTGATGAAGATGGGGATGAATCATCCGATGGGTCCACTCACATTAGCTGATTTTATCGGGCTAGATACATGCTTATCGATTATGGAAATTTTACATGAGGGACTTGGGGATGGTAAGTATCGCCCTTGTCCATTATTACGCAAATATGTGGCAGCCGGCTGGTTAGGCAAAAAGAGCGGCCGAGGTTTCTACATATACGAAAGCTGAGGGACTCCTATGAATCTACAATTTACTGATGAGCAGATAATGATGCGTAACATGGTACGTGATTTTGCCAAAACTGAAATCGAGCCATTTATCGAGCAAATGGAAGCGGGCGAATTCCCCAGGCATTTACTAACGAAAATGGGGGAGCTAGGACTGATGGGCATTACAGCACCTGCTGAATACGGCGGGGCGGAAATGGATTTCACATCTTATATTATTGCTATCCATGAGCTATCGAAAGTAAGTGCAGTGATGGGTGTTATTTTATCAGTCCATACATCTGTTGGCACAAATCCGATTTTGTATTTCGGCAATGATGAACAAAAGAAACAGTATGTACCGAAGCTTGCAAGTGGTGAATATATCGGAGCCTTTTGTTTAACGGAACCAAGTGCAGGAAGTGATGCAGGGTCTTTAAAAACACGGGCAGTTCGAGATGGAGAGCATTATGTTTTGGATGGTGCAAAAGTATTCATTACTAATGGCGGGGAAGCAGATGTCTATATCGTATTTGCTTCTACAAATCCTGAAGCGGGATCACGCGGGATTTCGGCATTTATTGTAGAAAAGAATACACCGGGCCTAATTATCGGCAAAGATGAACGCAAAATGGGACTGCATGGCTCCCGTACAGTACAGCTAACATTTGAAAACATGCGTATTCCTGCACAAAATCTTCTCGGGCAGGAAGGGGAAGGCTTTAAAATCGCAATGGCCAATTTAGATGTAGGTCGAATCGGCATTGCAGCCCAAAGCTTAGGCATTGCCGAAGCTGCGTTGGAAGCTGCGACAAATTATGCAAAAGAGCGCATTCAATTTGGAAAACCGATAGCCCAGCAGCAAGGAGTCGGCTTTAAGCTTGCTGATATGGCCACAGCAGTTGAAGCGGCAAAGCTACTCGTTTACCGGGCTGCAAACTTACGAAGTGAAGGGTTATCATGCGGAAAGGAAGCGTCAATGGCAAAATTATTCGCTTCTCAAACAGCAATGGATACAGCAATCGAAGCGGTACAGATTTTTGGTGGCTATGGCTATACAGAAGAATACCCAGTAGAACGCTATTTCCGCGACGCAAAAGTAACACAAATTTATGAAGGCACAAGCGAAATCCAACGCATCGTTATTAGTAAGCATGTGATTGGGTAGATATTTTTGATAAGTAGTAAGGTTGCTTCTGCGGTGGTAGCAATAAGTTGCCACCATCCTTGGTGCAAAGAACTAGAGACAAACTAGTTTATCTCTAGTTGTTGTCCGCGGAAAGCGTAACCGTAACGGAAATCAACAGTTAATCTAATTTAAAGGGGATATGGGGAAATGAACTTTCAATTATCAGAAGAACACCAACAATTACGCGAAATGATTCGCGACTTTGCAATTAATGAAGTGGCACCAACAGCTGAGCACCGTGATGAACATGAGGAATTTGACCGCGGCATTTTCGACAAAATGGCAGAGCTAGGCTTAACGGGGATTCCATGGCCGGAAGAATACGGTGGTGCAGGCTTTGATTATTTAGCGTACTGTATCGCAGTAGAGGAACTGTCACGAGTATGTGCCTCAACAGGGGTAACATTATCGGCGCATACATCACTAGCAGGCTGGCCGATTTTCAAATTCGGCAATGAAGAGCAAAAGCAAAAGTATTTACGTCCAATGGCAGAAGGTAAAAAAATAGGTGCTTACGGCTTAACAGAGCCAGCATCAGGTTCAGATGCTGGCGGGATGAAGACATACGCGGTAAAAGACGGCGATGACTACATTTTAAATGGCTCAAAAATCTTTATTACAAATGGTGGCATTGCAGATATTTATGTTGTGTTTGCAGTAACAGATCCAGAGGCGAAAAACGGTACAACTGCCTTTATCGTTGAAGCGGATTACCCAGGGTTTTCTGTAGGGAAAAAGGAGAGAAAACTAGGAATTCGTTCATCTCCAACAACGGAAATTATTTTCGATAATTGCCGTGTGCCAAAAGCAAATGTTTTAGGTGAAGAAGGTGAAGGCTTTAAAATTGCCATGAAAACACTTGATGGGGGACGTAACGGAATTGCTGCACAGGCAGTAGGAATTGCCCAGGGTGCATTGGATGCAGCGGTTGACTATGCAAAAGAGCGTGTCCAATTCGGAAAACCAATTACAGCAAACCAAGGTATCTCGTTTAAACTTGCGGATATGGCAACAGAAATCGAAGCTTCACGTTTATTGACGTACCAAGCAGCATGGTTAGAATCAAATGATTTACCATACGGAAAAGCATCTGCAATGGCCAAACTACTTGCCGGAGATACAGCGATGAAGGTAACGACAGAAGCTGTACAGGTTTTCGGTGGCTACGGCTATACGAAAGACTATCCGGTAGAGCGCTATATGCGTGATGCGAAAATTACGCAAATTTATGAGGGCACACAAGAGATTCAACGCCTCGTAATTTCGCGTATGATTACGAAATAATCTATGGCGAATAATGATAAGCTGCATGTCCGATCGTCAATAAAGGATGAAAATAAAATTATAGAGCGGCGCCAGCAAATTATTGATGCAGGTGTGAAGCTCTTTAAGGAAAAAGGCTTCCACCGTGCAACAACACGAGAACTTGCAAAGGCTGCCGGATTTTCAATTGGGACATTGTATGAATATATTCGCACTAAGGAAGATGTTTTATTTTTAGTATGTGACAATATCTTCAATGAAGTGACAGAATGCTTATTGGAATTTCCCTCTGAAATAGGTTCGGTGGCAAGTTTGGAAAAAGCAATCCGTCAATATTATTTGCTCATTGATAAAATGCCTGAAGAGTTTACGATTATGTACCAGGAAACGAAGTCACTGCCGAAAGAAGCAATGCATTATATTCTCGACAAGGAGATGGAAATGGTCGCGATTTTTGAGCGTATACTAAAAGATTGTGTCGACTCTGGTAATTTATCTTTATCAAACGCTGCCATCTATTTGGCAGCGCATCAAATTGTCGTTCAGGGGCAAAGTTGGGCATTCCGTAAATGGGCATTGCAAAAACGCTATACAATTGAGGAATATATTAAATTGCAAACAACAATGTTTTTACAAGGCATTATGCAGTTTGAAAAATAAGAAAGGAAAAAACGCCATGTAGAGCAACTATTTTAGGGAGTTTGCTTTGTATGGTGTTTTTTCACTATTTCACTATAACAAAGGGGTAATAAAATGGGGAAAATTGAAGTATACAAACCAAAAAATTATATTCGCTTCGTTACAGCATCTAGTCTTTTTGATGGTCATGATGCTTCGATTAATATTATGCGCCGAATTTTACAATCAAGTGGTGCGGAAGTAATTCACTTAGGTCACAACCGTTCAGTAGAGGAAGTTGTTAACGCTGCGATACAGGAAGATGCACAAGGGATAGCGATCTCATCATACCAAGGCGGGCATATGGAATATTTTAAATATATGTATGACCTACTGCGCGAAAAAGGTGCACCACATATTAAGATTTTTGGCGGTGGTGGGGGAGTTATTTTACCGCGTGAAATCAAAGAGCTTCATGAGTACGGAATTGCTGGTATTTTCTCACCGGAGGATGGCCGTCAATTAGGCTTACAAGGAATGATTAATAAAAAGTTGCAAGGCGCGGACTTTTCTACATTAAAGGGAAATTATAAAGAACTTTTAGAAAAGCTGTCGACAAATACACCAGAAATTTTGGCTAATTTAATTACAGCTGCTGAAAATGGTGATGGAGCGGAGATTGAGTCAATGCTGCAGCTTGTGCGCAGCAAGGATTTAAATACACCGGTTATTGGGATTACCGGTACTGGCGGAGCTGGGAAATCTTCGTTAACAGATGAACTAATTCGACGTTTCCTGCAAGAGTTTCCAGATAAAAAGCTGGCTATTATATCAGTCGATCCAACAAAACAAAAAACAGGTGGTGCATTGCTTGGTGACCGTATTCGCATGAATGCCATCTTTAATAATCGCGTTTATATGCGTAGTTTGGCAACACGTGGCTCACATACAGAATTATCAAGCTCAATTGGCGATGTACTCGATGTTGTGCGTGCAGCAGGATTTGACTTAATTCTTGTAGAAACAAGTGGCATTGGGCAAGGGGACGCAGAGATCACAAAATACACAGATCTTTCGATGTATGTAATGACAAGTGAATTTGGTGCTCCAACACAGCTAGAAAAAATCGACATGATTGACTATGCGGATTTAATTGCGATCAATAAATTCGAGCGAAAAGGCTCAGAGGATGCATTGCGCCAAGTCCAAAAACAATTCCAACGTTCACGTGAGCTATGGGAAGAGCCGATTGAGCAAATGCCGGTATTCGGGACGATTGCCTCACAGTTTAACGATTTAGGAACGAACTCATTGTTTGCAGCACTCGTTTCAAAAATTAATGAAAAGTTCGGCTACAATTGGGAAACTTCTTATGAGCAATTTGTGAAAACACAAAAGCAAAATATCGTTATTCCAAATGATCGCCGCTACTACTTACGCGAAATTTCGGAAACAGTGCGCAACTATCATAAGCATGCAGAGCAACAGACAAACCTCGCAACGAAATGGTATCAGCTTGAAGGAACAAAAGCGTTGCTAAATGAAAATGAAACAGCATTAATTTTGTCGATTGATTCTTTATTGGAAGGGGTACAAAATGAACTGACAGCAGAATCAAAGCGTATTCTAAAAAATTGGCAAACATTAAAAGAAGCGTATGCGGGTGATGAGCTAATTACAAAAGTGCGCGATAAAGAAATTAAAACCATTTTACGAACAGAGTCTTTGGCTGGCTTGAAAATTCCAAAAGTAGCATTACCGGGCTATAAAGATTACGGTGAAATTTTACGCTGGGTTTATAAAGAAAATGTACCAGGGGAATTCCCGTATACAGCAGGGGTGTTTCCATTCAAACGAGAAGGAGAAGATCCGAAACGTCAATTTGCTGGCGAAGGGACACCAGAACGTACAAATAAACGGTTCCATTATTTATCGAAGGATGATGATGCAAAGCGCCTATCAACTGCATTTGACTCAGTAACTCTCTATGGGGAGGACCCTCATACACGTCCGGATATTTACGGGAAAGTTGGCGAATCAGGAGTAAGCATATGTACACTTGAAGATATGAAGAAGCTATATGCAGGATTTGACTTATGTGCACCTTCAACTTCTGTTTCGATGACAATTAATGGACCTGCACCGATTATTTTGGCAATGTTTATGAATACAGCAATAGATCAACAAGTACGTAAGCGCGAACAAGAGCTTGGCCGTACATTGACTATGGAAGAATTTACAGAAACAAGAGAACAAACGTTACAAGTTGTACGTGGTACGGTACAGGCGGATATATTAAAAGAAGATCAAGGGCAAAACACGTGTATTTTCTCAACAGAATTTGCTTTACGGATGATGGGTGATATTCAACAATATTTCATCGATCATAAAGTCCGCAACTACTATTCGGTTTCAATTTCGGGTTATCATATTGCTGAAGCAGGGGCAAATCCAATTTCGCAACTAGCATTTACACTTGCAAATGGCTTTACGTATGTAGAATATTATTTAAGTCGTGGTATGCATATTGACGATTTCGCACCTAACTTAAGCTTTTTCTTCTCGAATGGACTGGATCCTGAATATACTGTAATTGGTCGTGTAGCACGTCGAATCTGGGCAGTCGTTATGCGTGAAAAGTATGGTGCAAATGACCGCTCACAAAAACTGAAGTATCATATCCAAACATCCGGTCGTAGCCTACACGCACAAGAAATCGATTTCAATGATATTCGTACAACATTACAGGCATTAATGGCTTTACAAGATAATTGTAATTCATTGCATACGAATGCATACGATGAGGCAATAACTACTCCTACAGAAGAATCGGTACGTCGTGCAATGGCGATTCAAATGATTATTACAAAAGAGCATGGTCTATCGAAAAATGAGAACCCTTTACAAGGTGCTTTCGTTATTGAAGAGCTTACACAATTGGTGGAGCATGCGGTGCTGGAGGAGTTTGATCGCATGAATGATCGAGGTGGTGTTCTTGGTGCGATGGAAACGCAGTATCAGCGCGGAAAAATTCAGGAAGAATCCATGTACTACGAGCATTTAAAGCATTCAGGACAACTGCCGATTATTGGGGTGAATACGTACCTAAATCCAAATCCGCCTTCTGAGGATACAATCAATAATATGGAGATTGCACGTGCCTCAAAAGAGGAAAAGGATTTACAAATTGCTAACTTAGAAAGCTTTAAAGGTGCAAATACTCATATTTGTGCTGAAGCACTTAGTAAATTAAAGGAAGTCGCAAAAACGGGTGGCAATATTTTCGAAGAGCTTATGGAAACAGTAAAAGTAGCAAGCTTAGGGCAAATTACACAAGCTCTCTATGAAGTAGGAGGGCAATACCGACGCAATATGTAATAGAAAAAAGCAAAAAATCACTAATATTTTGCAAAAATTGCAAATAAATTAATTTGGCATACCACGGGGACAGTAAATTTCGTTATACTAGTAAACACATGATATTTTAAAGGAAGAAGGTGCGGCATGGTGCAGCAATATTTACATTACATTTTAATATTAGCATGCCTTATCGCAACCTTCTTTTTATACAACCAGCAATTAGCTGCAATTCCTTTACTGATATTATCATTCATTTTATTTTATGTAGCATATAAAAAAGCAACAAATTTAAAAAACAAGAAATGAAACTAGCATAGTGATGGCATGTTTGTATATAATGGGTATTATGCTTATCTTCATTCGGCCAATGTTTGAGTATGGTTGAATGAACATAGTGCCTGGATAAATAGATATGTAAGATAAGAAAGGACGTGCACGATTTGAACTTTCGTGGTTTGACAGATGAACAATTAGCAGAAGAGTCATTAATCGACTTAGCATACGCACTACTAGAAGAAAAAAAACAAGCAATGCCTTTAAATGAATTATTAAAAGGAATCCAACAATTAAATGGTATTTCCGATGCAGACTTAAAATCTCGTTTAGTGCAATTTTATACTGACTTAAATGTAGAAGGGCGTTTCTTATTAAACCAGGAAAATGGTTGGGGATTACGTGAATGGTATAAAGTAGAAACAATCGAGGAAGAAACTGCACCGACTATTAAGACGCGTAAAAAGAAAGCAAAAGTCGCGGATGACGAAGATGAAGAAGTACTTGACCTTGAAGAAGAGGATGTATTATTCGAGGAAGATTATGATGAATTCGTAGATGAAGAAGACGACGAAGATGAAGTAGAAGATGAAATCGACTTTGTAGAAGAAGACATCGAAGAAATTGATCCGGACATTGATGAAGAGCTTATCGATGAAGATGATACATTTATTATCGAAGATGACGACGAAGATGAATTGGATGAAGAACTGGAAGATGAAGAAGATTTAAAATAATTAGTGTTTCAATTGGAAAATTGAAAGTACTTGACTTCTTTTTCAGTTACGTATAATCTTTTACTTGGGCTCCTTTAAAAAGGAGATTGACCGTATAAGTAATACGCTCCCCCTGCAAACTGATGCAGGAGGAGCGTTTTTTATTTTTTCATGTGTATATTAGAAAAACATTCACTTACTTCTAGCAAGTAACAGGGTGTTTTTCTAATTTGTTTTAGAAAGAAGGAGGAAATTATTATATGACAAAGTATATATTTGTAACAGGTGGAGTAGTATCCTCTCTTGGTAAAGGGATCGTAGCCGCTTCTTTAGGACGTTTATTAAAAAACCGCGGTTTGGAAGTAACAATTCAAAAATTTGATCCGTATTTAAACATTGATCCAGGTACAATGAGCCCTTACCAGCACGGTGAAGTTTTCGTTACTGATGATGGCGCAGAGGCAGATTTAGACTTAGGACACTATGAGCGTTTTATTGATATTAATCTTGGGAAACACTCAACAGTAACTTCTGGTAAAGTGTATCAGTCTGTATTGAATAAAGAGCGCCGTGGTGATTACAACGGTGGTACAGTTCAAGTAATTCCTCACGTAACAAATGAAATTAAAGACCGTATTCAACGTGCAGGCCGTGAAACTTCAGCGGATGTCGTAATTACGGAAATTGGTGGTACAGTAGGTGACTTCGAATCTCTTTCTTTCCTAGAAGCCATTCGTCAAATGCGTCGTGACCTAGGTCATGAAAATGTTATGTATATCCACTGTACATTAATGCCTTACATCGCGGCTGCAGGAGAAATGAAAACAAAACCAACGCAGCACTCTGTAAAAGAGTTACGTTCATTAGGTATTCAGCCAAACATTATCGTTTTACGTACTGAACAGCCGGTACCTCAGGATATGAAAGAGAAAATCGCGCTATTCTGTGACGTGCAATCTTCTGATATTATCGAATCCCGTGATGCTGAACATTTATATGAAGTGCCACTAAACTTACATGCACAAGGATTCGACCAAATCGTTCTTGACCACTTCCGCATTAGCGCACCACAGGCAAATATGGAAGATTGGAAAGACCTTGTACATTTAGTGAAAAACCTGGAGCATAAAACACGTATCGCTTTAGTTGGTAAATATGTAGAGCTTCAAGATGCGTATATTTCAGTAGTAGAAGCATTAAAGCATGCAGGTTATGTTTACAATTCAGATATCGAAATTGACTGGATCAATGCTGAACATATTACAGCTGAAAACGTGGAGCAATTACTGGGACAAGCGGACGGCATTTTAGTGCCAGGTGGTTTCGGTGACCGCGGTGTTGAAGGAAAGATCGAATCTATTCGTTATGCTCGTGAAAATGACATCCCATTCTTCGGTATTTGTTTAGGAATGCAGATGGCTACTGTAGAATTTGCGCGTAATGTAATGGGCTTAGATGGTGCACATTCAACTGAATTGGATAAAACTACGAAGTACCCGATTATTGATTTCCTGCCAGATCAATCTGAGGATACAGATTTAGGCGGTACATTACGTCTTGGACTATATCCATGTAAATTAAAAGAAGGATCACGTGCACGCACGGCCTACAACGGTGAAGAGTTGGTGTATGAACGTCACCGTCACCGCTACGAGTTTAACAATGAATTCCGTGAAGCAATGGAAGCGGAAGGTATGGTATTCTCAGGCGTATCACCTGATAACAAGTTAGTAGAAATCATTGAATTACCAGAGAAAAAATTCTTTGTGGCTGGTCAATTCCACCCAGAATTAATTTCTCGTCCACAACGTCCACAGCCATTATTCCGTGAGTTTGTTGGAGCAGCGTTTAATAACCGAAAATAACAGTTCAGAAGCGTGTCCTATTTAAATGGGGCACGCTTTTTTTAAAAGTAAAAAACGATCCCTATACGTAGTGAAACGTAATAAGAATCGTTTATTAGTTAAGCAAAAGGAGAAATAGATTCCTCTTCTTCATCTTCGTCATCATCGACCAGCATTTCATCAAATTCCATTTTAATCGCCTCATAAATATATAAAGCAGCCATTAAATGAGGGAATACGATTCGCTCACCAAGATTGGTTGGATGGGGTAAAATTCCACCACGTACTTTTAATGAAATATAAGTATATGCAAGCTCGCTTAAAAGATTGCCAGTCTCAGCAACCTCACTTGCCACAGCTGCAAAGGGAATAAAGTTATCATGCAGTTTTTGCGCGAGCTTTAACGCTTGTTCATCCGTAGCGTGCTGCGTAAAAATAATGAGACGATCAGCAGGCAACAGCTCAACCTCATCCGTATAACGAGCAAATTTTGCAAAAGGACTGGCACCAAGCTCTGCATGGATTGTGACAGCTTCCATTTCACCAAAAGCAGCAAAGTAAATAGTTCCTTGCCCGATAGCTGCCTGTGCCAATAAACGGGCTGTTTCCTCAATAGGCTCTTCTTCGGACTGTTGAATGCGCTGAAATAGCCCTGTTAATTGAGTAGTTAAAATTTTAGACATAATTTCACCTCAAAGCTATTATAAAATTGTGCTCAAGAAAAAGCAAAATCGTATATACTTATTGTAAAAGAAGGAAAAAAAAGATAAAAATTGAATTTAGTAATATAAAATCAATATCGTAAATGGGGAATGACTATGAGGGAAATATTAATCGTAGATGATCAAAGAGGAATAAGGTTACTGTTAAATGAATTATTTAAAAAAGAAGGATTTATAACACATTTGGCTGCAAACGGTTATGATGCATTAAAAATAGCAGAGGAAAATGCAGTAGATTGCGTTTTGTTGGATATGAAAATCCCTGGAATGGATGGATTGGAAATATTAGCTCGTCTAAAAAGCAAAAATTCCTACTTACCGGTTATAATGATGACAGCGTACGTTGAACAACATATGATTGATACCGCAACAGAACTAGGTGTGACAAAGTACTTTTCTAAGCCATTCAATATATTTGAAATACGTGATGAAGTAAAAAAAATATTAAAGATTCACGAAAAAATATAAATGAACCCGTGAGCAGGCAGTAGCGCATACTGTCTGTTTTTGTTATGATTAATCTGAATGTTTTTATCAATTCATGTGAACTTGCATAGAATTGACAATAGAAAAATTACTTAAAAAAAGCATAATGCACAAACTACGTTTTTCTAGTAGCAAACTATTTATGTATCTTCGAGGAGGATTTTTATAATGCCGTTAGTTTCAATGAAAGAAATGTTAATTAAAGCAAAAGCAGAAGGTTATGCAGTTGGTCAGTTTAATATTAACAACCTGGAGTGGACACAAGCTATTCTACAGGCAGCAGAAGAAGAAAAGTCGCCGGTTATTTTAGGTGTTTCTGAAGGTGCCGGTAAATATATGGGTGGATTCATCACTGTTGTAAAAATGGTTGAGGGCTTAATGGAAAGCTATAAAACAACAGTTCCGGTTGCCATTCATTTAGACCATGGTTCGAGCTTTGATAAATGTAAAGAAGCAATCGATGCTGGCTTTACTTCTGTTATGATTGACGCTTCCCATCATCCATACGAAGAAAATGTAGAAACGACAAAAACAGTTGTTGAATATGCACATGCAAAAGGTGTTTCTGTAGAGGCTGAATTGGGTACTGTAGGTGGAGAAGAAGATGGTGTTATCGGTGGTATTATGTATGCAAATCCACAAGAGTGTAAAGCTTTAGTGGAAGCTACAGGAATTGATTGCCTGGCACCTGCACTAGGTTCAGTTCACGGTCCTTATAAAGGGGAACCAAACTTAGGTTTCACTGAAATGGAAGAAATTTCTACACTGACGGATGTACCTTTAGTTTTACATGGTGGTACTGGAATTCCAACAAAGGATATTCAACGTTCTATCTCTTTAGGTACAGCTAAAATTAACGTAAATACAGAAAATCAAATCGCGGCGACTAAAGTAATCCGTGAATTTTTGGATGGCGACAAGAAAACATATGACCCACGCAAATATTTAGGCCCGGCTCGTGAAGCGATTAAAGCAACAGTAATCGGAAAAATGCGTGAATTCGGTAGCGCGGGGAAAGCTTAACAAATAAATGATTCCACAAAAGAAATGGGCAATAGTAGCGCACTTTTCTTTGTGAACACTTGTTTTCAACTTCAAGCATCTCGTTCACAATTGGGCGGGATGTGTTTTTCTAAGTACACATAAATCGGAGGACATATAATGAAATTTTTTATTGATACAGCAAACTTTGACGAGATTAAAGAAGCATACTCTTGGGGGATTCTTTCAGGTGTAACAACGAACCCATCATTAGTAGCAAAAGAATCAGGTGTAAATTTCCACGATCGCTTACGTGAAATCGCGGAATTAGTAAACGGATCGGTGTCTGGTGAGGTTATCTCTTTAGACGCTGAAGGAATGATTCGTGAAGGGGAAGAATTAGCAGCGATTCATCCAAATATCACTGTAAAACTGCCGATGACTCCAGACGGTTTAAAAGCATGTAAACACTTCTCTGAAAAAGGGATTAAAACAAATGTGACATTAATTTTCTCTGCAAACCAAGCATTAATGGCCGCTCGTGCTGGCGCATCATATGTCTCTCCATTTTTAGGACGCTTAGATGATATTGGTCAAGACGGTGTTGAATTAATTCGTGAAATTGCTGAAATGTTTGCAATCCATGAGATTGATACTGAAATAATTGCTGCTTCTATTCGTCATCCACAACATATTACGCAAGCTGCATTGGCAGGTGCACATATTGCGACTACGCCATACAAAGTTTTACAGCAACTGTTTAACCATCCATTAACAGCCAAAGGAATTGAAGGATTTTTAGCGGATTGGGCAAAGCGTGAAGGGAAATAATAAGAATACTTCACAGCAATCTGGTTCATTGTGAAATTTGTCCAATTATAAGGGAGAACACAAAATGGATGTATTTAAAATTCAAGGCGGACGTCGACTAAAAGGGAAAATTACTGTTAGTGGTGCAAAAAATAGTGCAGTTGCTTTAATTCCTGCATCAATTTTGGCGGATTCTTCCGTTACAATTGGAGGAATTCCAGAGATTTCGGATGCGTGGACATTAAAAGCACTGTTGGAAGAAATCGGTGGCGAAGTAACGTTTGAAGATGGAAAGATGACAATCGATCCTTCAAAAATGGTAGCAATGCCACTTCCTAATGGCAATGTAAAAAAATTACGGGCATCCTACTATATGATGGGTGCAATGTTAGGACGTTTTAAGCAAGCTGTTATTGGTTTGCCAGGAGGCTGTTTTTTAGGCCCACGTCCAATTGATCAGCATATTAAGGGATTTGAAGCGTTAGGCGCAAAAGTGACAAATGAGCACGGTGCAATTTATTTGCGCGCGGATGAATTGATCGGTGCAAAAATTTATTTAGACGTGGCTAGTGTAGGGGCGACAATTAATATTATGCTGGCTGCAGTGCGGGCAAAAGGTAAAACTACTATTGAAAACGCTGCTAAAGAGCCTGAAATTATTGATGTTGCGACACTTTTAACTAATATGGGTGCCAATATTAAAGGTGCTGGAACGAGTGTTATACGTATTGAAGGCGTCGATGAGCTAAAAGGAACAAAACATACGATTATTCCAGATCGAATTGAAGCTGCAACATTTATGATAATGGCAGCGGCAATTGGTGATGGTGTAGTAATAGATAATGTTATTCCCCTGCATTTAGAGGCAGTGACAGCGAAGCTTCGTGAAATGGGCGTAATTGTGGAAGAAAACGAAGAAAGCATGTACATTCCAAAGCAAACGAATCTACAAGCAGTTGATGTTAAAACACTTGTATATCCAGGATTTCCAACTGATGTACAGCAACCATTATCTGTATTAATGACTCAGGCAGAAGGTACTTCAATGATAACGGACACAATTTATTCTGCACGCTTCAAACATATCGATGAATTACGTCGCATGAGTGCAAAAGCACGAGTAGAAGGAAATACAGCAATTATACAAGGACCTGTTTCTTTAGAAGGGTCGGCAGTAACAGCAACAGACCTGCGTGCAGGTGCAGCATTGGTTTTAGCCGGTTTAATTGCAAAAGGCGAGACAGAAATTCATGATATTCATCATATAGAGCGTGGGTATAGTTCATTAATTGAAAAGTTATGTGCATTAGGTGCAAATATCCGAAAAGAGTCATCTGTCATTAATACGAATAATAAAGCATAAAATTTGCCATAATTGATGAGCAAATTAGCGCACCTTTAAAATATGTTAAAATTAAATTCGAAAAAAATAGTAAGTAAATTATACAATTACAAAACAGCGGTTTTTTAATGCTGTTAAAATCGGCTTTACCCGATTACAGGAGGCAAACACAAAATGGAACGTAGTTTATCAATGGAAGTAGTACGTGTAACAGAAGCAGCAGCGATTGCATCAGCGAAATGGATGGGACGCGGACTTAAAAATGAAGCAGATGACGCAGCAACAACAGCGATGCGTGTTATGTTTGATACAATCCCAATGCATGCGACAGTTGTAATTGGCGAAGGAGAAATGGATGAGGCACCGATGCTTTATATCGGTGAAGAATTAGGGCTTCGAAATGGCGGACCGGAAGTTGATATCGCAGTGGATCCATTAGAAGGTACGAATATCGTAGCAAAAGGAACAAATGGCGCGATGACTGTACTGGCTATTGCAGACCGTGGGAACCTTTTAAACGCACCAGATATGTATATGGATAAAATTGCAGTAGGTCCAGAAGCAGCAGGTAAAGTTGATATTAACGCATCTGTTACTTATAACCTACTGCAAGTAGCGAAGGCAAAAAATAAAGATGTTTCTGATGTCGTAGCAACTCTTTTAGATCGTCCTCGTCATCAGCATATTGTTGATGAAATCCGTGAAACAGGTGCTCGTATTAAATTTATCCAAGATGGCGATGTAGCCGCTGCGATTAATACAGCTTTTGACGAAACAGGTATCGACATTATGTTTGGTATGGGTGGCGCTCCAGAAGGTGTTATCGCAGCTGTAGCTTTAAAATGTTTAGGTGGCGATTTCCAAGCTAAACTAGTTCCGGAAGATGAAGAACAGCTGGAACGTTGCAAAAAGATGGGGATCGACGTAGATAAAGTGTTAATGATGGAAGATTTAGTTAAGGGCGACGATGCAATTTTTGCAGCAACAGCTGTTACTGACTCAGAACTTTTACGTGGTGTTCAATATAAAGGTTCCTATGCACTGACACATTCGGTTGTTATGCGCGCAAAAACTGGTACAGTACGCTTTATCGAAGGGCGCCACAGCATTGACAAAAAGCCAAAGTACGGTCAACTCTAACTTCTCATATATTGTAATTAACATAGAAAATGCCCATTTTCATTTAATTTACGATATTATATAATAAATGCCCGGTATAATAGCCGGGCATCTTTCAAATAAATGAATCTTCTTCCAACGCACATTCCTAAATTTTCTACATGTAAAAGCCCAAAAATTTAAATTATTAATAGACTGGAGAAAACCTATGACAGCATTAACCATTGCTCAATTAGAAAGCATGACATTAAAAGAATTATATGCTTTAGCGAAGCAATTTAAAGTAATGAATGCTAGTAAGCTAAATAAAAAGGAACTTATTTTTGCAATTTTAAAATCACGCTCTGAACAGGAAGGTTTCTTTTTCATGGAAGGTGTTTTAGAAATCATTCCTACGGATGGCTTCGGATTTTTACGCCCGATTAACTATTCCCCTTCGAAAGAGGACATTTATATTTCAGCGTCGCAAATTCGTCGTTTTGATTTGCGAAATGGAGATAAAGTATCAGGAAAGGTTCGTCCGCCAAAAGAAAATGAACGCTATTATGGATTATTGCAAGTTGATGCAGTAAATGGCGAAGATCCAGAAGTAGCCAAAGAGCGAGTGCATTTCCCTGCATTAACGCCGCTTTATCCGGACCGTCATATTAAATTGGAAACAGTACCTGCAAAACTTTCAACACGAATTATGGATTTAGTAGCACCTGTTGGATTTGGTCAACGTGGATTAATTGTAGCACCGCCAAAAGCAGGTAAAACTTCTTTATTAAAGGAAATTGCCAATGCCATTACGACAAATCATCCGGAAGCGGAACTTATCGTATTATTAATTGATGAGCGTCCAGAGGAAGTAACGGATATCGAGCGCTCAGTAAATGCAGATGTTGTTTCATCCACTTTTGATGAAGTGCCGGAAAACCATATAAAAGTAGCGGAAATTGTACTGGAACGTGCACGACGTTTAGTAGAACATAAGCGAGATGTAATTATTTTAATGGATTCAATTACGCGTTTAGCACGTGCTTACAACTTAGTCATTCCGCCAAGTGGCCGTACACTTTCAGGTGGTATTGACCCAGCTGCATTCCATCGTCCAAAACGTTTCTTCGGTTCGGCTCGTAATATCGAAGAGGGTGGTAGTTTAACAATTTTGGCGACTGCTCTTGTCGAAACAGGTAGCCGTATGGATGAAGTGATTTACGAGGAGTTTAAAGGAACGGGTAACTTGGAATTACACTTAGACCGTAGCTTGGCAGAGCGCCGTATATTCCCTGCATTGGATATCCGCCGTTCGGGTACGCGTAAAGAAGAGCTTCTTATTCCAAAAGATCAGTTGGATAAGTTATGGGCAATCCGTAAAACATTTAGTGATTCCCATGATTTCAGCGAGAAGTTTTTACGTAAAATACGCACTACGAAATCAAACGAAGAATTTTTCGAAAAGCTAGATACAGATATGAAAAAGGCAACGAACGGTAAAGGGTTATTATAATCGTTTACTTAGTAAAAAATAGTTGCAACCTATTTTAATTGTTGCTATAATTCATTAGGTATGAAACGTGCACATATATAGCTGACCTCAACACATTACGTATGTAGTGACATATTCGGGCTATGTAAGGTGCAGTTCGAAAATACTCTGTTCCGGATGGTTCAGGGCGAGAGGAGAAAACGAATATGAAACAAGGTATCCACCCAGATTACAAAGTAGCAACAGTAACTTGCTCTTGTGGTAATTCTTTTGAAACAGGTTCAGTTAAAGAAAAGATCTCAATCGAGTTCTGTAACGAATGTCACCCATTCTACACAGGTCGTCAAAAGTTCGCTTCTGCTGACGGACGTGTTGATAAGTTCAACAAAAAATATGGTATGAAATAATACCTTAACCCATTTCCACGTTGTTGGAGATGGGTTTTTTGATTTTTATAATGAGTAAAATAATTTTATTAGAACATATTGTGTAGTTATTAGAAAACTTTTAAGGTTATTAGCAGGTCTGAATAGTATATTCGAAAACGGAGATCTTATATTAGAAGATGTACATATTTTATTAGAAAATCCGAGGTTTATTAGAAAATATAAAATTATATTAGAAGGAAATTTGATTATATTAGAAATTTTTCACACAAGTTTTCTTAAAGATAAATAATAAGTACAACATCTTTTACAATAGACGAATCATGAAAAAATAGCTAAGATAAAAGAAGAATAATAAAAAGTAAAACCTTGAGTAGGCACTCAAGGTTTTTGTCTGTAATTACGTGGAGAAACGAGGAATTAAAATGGCTCAATTATTTTATAAACATGGTGCAATGAACAGCGGTAAATCGATTGAAATTTTAAAAGTTGCCCACAATTATGAAGAACAAAATAAATCGGTTCTTATATTTACATCAGGTATTGATACACGTGATGAAGTAGGGATGGTCTCAAGTCGAATTGGTTTAAAGCGCCCGGCAATCGCCGTTTTTAATGATACAAATATTTATGAGATCGTCAAAAATCATGAAGGGAAATTATATTGTGTACTCGTTGATGAAGTCCAATTTTTATCAAAAGAGCATGTCCTTCAATTGACTCAAATTGTCGATGAGTTGAATATACCTGTTATGGGCTTCGGTTTGAAAAATGATTTCCAAAATGAACTGTTTGAAGGTAGCCGTTATATGACGATTTATGCTGATAAAATTGAGGAAATGAAAACAATCTGCTGGTTCTGCCATAAAAAGGCGACGATGAATTTAAGAGTAGATGAAAGTAAAAAACCGGTTCGTACAGGTGATCAAATACAAATTGGGGGTAATGATAGTTATTATCCCGTTTGTCGCAAATGCCATTCAAACCCACCTTTATAACTTCATGCATAAAGTATAGATTACAAAGAAAATTGGAAACCTAAATGTATTTATGGAAAGGTGTAAAGTTATGAATAAAGTTCGCCGTAGAGGTAGCAACAACCGTGAAATTTCTTTATACTAGTAAAGGTGCATTTTAACATGACTCGTGAAATGACGAGCTGATATAAAATAATTTAAAAATAAATTTTAGAGGTGAAATACAAATGTTTGATCGTTTACAGGCGGTTGAGGACCGATATGAAAGATTAAATGAATTACTGAGTGACCCGGAAATCGTAAGTGATTCGAACAAATTACGTGAGTATTCAAAAGAGCAATCCGATATTCAGGAAATGGTGGAAGTATACCGTGAATACAAATCGGTAAAAGAGCAACTGGCGGATACACGTGAGTTAATGGAAATGGAAAAAGATGCTGAAATGCTTGAAATGATGAAGGAAGAGTTTAATGACTTAAATAAACAAGTTCCGGATTTAGAAGAACGTCTACGTATTTTATTAATTCCGAAAGACCCGAACGATTCGAAAAACGTAATTATGGAAATACGCGGTGCTGCAGGCGGTGACGAGGCCAATATTTTTGCAGGTGACCTGTTCCGTATGTATACACGTTATGCAGAAACGCAAGGTTGGAAAGTGGATGTAATGGAAGCTACACCGAATCCGGCAGGCGGCTATAAAGAGGTAATCTTGATGATTAATGGTCAAGGTGCGTATTCGAAATTCAAATATGAAAACGGCGCACACCGTGTTCAGCGTGTACCGGCGACAGAATCACAAGGCCGTATTCATACATCAACTGCAACGGTTGCATGTTTACCGGAAGTGCATGTAGAAGATGTGGAAATTCATGAAAAAGATATCCGTGTTGATACATTCGCTTCATCAGGTGCTGGTGGTCAATCAGTAAATACAACGATGTCCGCTGTCCGTATGACCCACTTACCAACTGGGGTTGTCGTTTCGATGCAGGATGAGCGTTCACAAATTAAAAACCGTGAAAAAGCGATGAAAATTTTAGTAGCCCGTGTAGCAGATAAACACCGTCAAGAAGCACAGGCAGAAATCGATGCAACACGTAAGACAGCAGTAGGAACAGGCGACCGTTCTGAGCGTATTCGTACTTACAACTATCCACAAAACCGAGTAACAGATCACAGAATTGGCTTAACGATTCAAAAACTTGATCAAATTGTTGAAGGTAAGCTGGATGAAATTATCGATGCACTCATTTTAGATGAGCAAGCAACACGCTTATCGAACTTGAATGAAGATGCATAAAACAATTTTTGAGGCCCTGAATGGGGCTTCTTCTTTTTTAGAGGAAAATGGTCGCGAAGGCAATGCCGCAAGATTACTCTTGCAGCATATTTTACAGACAAATTATTCAGGGTTGATGATGAAAATGCATGATCCCCTATTGATAGAACACCAACAGCAATTTGACGCTTATTTACAGGAGCATATTAAAGGACGGCCTATACAATACATTACAGGTGTAGAAGAATTTTATGGTCGTACTTACAATGTGGATGAGTCCGTTTTAATTCCACGCCCTGAAACAGAAGAGTTGATTGTGGGTACAATAGAGCGGATGCAAAAGCTATTTGGTGAAAAAAAAGAACTTAAATTTGCCGATATCGGAACAGGTAGTGGAGCAATCGCTATTACGATGAAAAAAGAATGCCCAAATCTTGATGTAACAGCGACGGATATTTCGGAGTCCGCATTGGAAACAGCAAAGAAAAATGCAGCGCAACTTCACGCGCAAATTACATTTAAGCAGGGCGATCTAACAGCACCGATTACCAATGAAAAGTGGGATATCGTATTATCCAATCCCCCGTATATCGCTTTTGATGAGATGAAGGGCATGTCCGATGTTGTCGTTGCACATGAACCGCATAGTGCATTATTTGCAGAGGAAAATGGGCTGTTACTTTATCGTAAACTAGCAGAAGATTTACCCGCAATTATGAATACACCTGCCTTAATTGGACTTGAAATTGGCTATACACAGGGAGAAGCTGTAGCAGAATTTTTCAAAAAAAGCTTCCCGAAAGCATGTGTAACAGTAGTTAAAGATATAAATAAAAAAGATCGAATAATTTTTTGTGAGATTAGTGATTAAAAACTAGATTCCTTGTTAACAATGGTTTGCAAGGGGGAATGAAAATGTTACATGATTACGATATTCAAAGTGAATCCAATCTTTTTTTAGCAATTGCTAAATTACTAATAAGTGTGTTGTTTATATATAGTGCTGCCTGTATCGTACCTGACTTTGTAGAGGAATTACGAGAAGGGCAGGCGCTAAGCGGTGAGGAACTAAAAATCCGTGTCATTGCAAATAGTTCAACAAAAGCTGATCAATTAGTAAAGTATGAGGTCGTAGAAACAATACAAGCTTATATGCAAGATACATCAGATTTTTCGGAAGATATCCACAGTGTGGAAAAGATTTATCAAGAAATTCAGAAAAATTACCCACAATTAAAAGTTTCGTATAACTTTGGGGATAACTTAATGCCTCCAAAATGGTATTTGGGACAATTTTATCCACAAAACAAATATTATTCTGTTAATTTTGTTATTGGACAAGGGCGGGGTGAAAATTGGTTCTGTGCAGTGTTTCCAACGCTTTGCAAAAATAATGAACCAACGAAAACGGAACGACCAACCTTTTATATTTCTGAGTGGTGGAAAAAAAATAAATTAAAAAATAATCAACAGAAAATAAGAGAATATACACAGGATGCTGTTAGTTATTAACAAATTGTGGATAATATTTTGAAATCCTTATAGAAAGGGGGTTGGAATGATGCAAACCTTACAATTACCTGTGGATGATTTTGTGGATAATTCAGAAAATTATACACAAGCTGTGGATTTGTTGGAAAAGGGAGAAGTTGTGGCGTTTCCGACAGAAACAGTTTACGGGTTGGGTGCAGTTGCAACAGATGAAAAAGCAGTGAAAAAAATATTTGATGCAAAAGGTCGTCCTTCCGATAATCCGCTTATTGTACATATTGGCACAGCGGAAGAAATATCCCTCTATACATCATATATTCCTGAAGTTGCCAAAATATGCATGGAGGCTTTTTGGCCGGGTCCACTCACAATTGTCATGCAGGCAAAACCAAATGTATTGGCACCGAGCGTGACAGCGGGATTGGATACAGTTGGAATCCGTATGCCAAACCACCCGGTGGCACTCAAACTGCTGCAAACTTTAAAAGCACCATTAGCGGCACCAAGTGCAAACCGCAGTGGGAAGCCAAGTCCAACAAAAGCCGACCATGTATTCGAAGATTTGCAGGGCATCATCCCATGTATTTTAGATGGTGGAATGACAGGGATCGGTGTAGAATCAACCGTCCTCGATGTCACGTTAGATACGCCTGTTATTTTACGACCAGGTGGCGTGACAAAAGAAATGCTGGAAGCGGTAATCGGTCCGGTAGTTGAGCCAAGCATTGAACAGCAAAAAATTGAGTCGACACCAAAAGCACCAGGGATGAAATATACCCATTATGCACCGAATGCACCTGTGTATTTAATAGATGCAGATAAAGAAACAATTGAAAATGCATTAGGGCAATTGAAATCCGAGCATAAAGTTGCTCTATTGGCACCAGAAAGCTTTAAAGATATACAAGCAGATTACTATTTTTCTTTTGGTGAAGCACATAATCTTGAACAAATGAGTGCGACATTGTACGATGCTTTACGCGCTTGTGATAAAACTGATGCTACAATTATTTTAGCAACGGCTACAACAAAATCCGGGGTAGGTACTGCAATTATGAACCGCTTAGAAAAAGCAGCTGGCGGCAATTGGTATACACTTTAATAATCTTCTCGACCACATTCTGCAGAAATTTGTAGGTGTGGTTTTTTTGTTTGTACAAAACAGTAGGATATTTTTAATTGGAAAAGCATAAATTACAACAGCGCATAGAGGAAGAGGGGAAAAAATGCAGGAAGTGGTTGCTGGGATATTAATGTCGTTTGATGTCGTTGCACTTTATTTAATTGCTACAAATGTTAAATCAAAATGGTTATTAGCGTTATGGACGGCATTATTACATATGATTTTCCCGTTGATAGGATACCGTTTTGGAGAATGGATAGCCGTTTATTTAAATAACTGGGCGACAAGCCTTTCTACAATATTACTATTCTTTGTTGGTTTGCAATTACTGCTCTCAAAAAAAGATGAAAGTTTCCCTGCCATATCTTTACCGATTATTGCCATATTTGCGAGCATTGATACCTTTTCAGTTAGCCTATCTTTTGGTATGCTAAATTTAGAAAAATATGTTTTTATTATAAGTGCAGGGTTATCCACATTTTTTTTATCCTATGCGGCTTTAGTAGTAGCGCAAAAAACTACTATTTTGAGAAATAACGCATTAAAGAAAATTGCGGGATTATTACTGATTATAATGAGTGTTTTGTTATTAAAATGGTAGATTAGAGGGTGTGATGAAGATAAATATTTACTTTATTTGTACAGGAAACACATGTAGAAGTCCTATGGCAGAAGCAATTTTAAAAGCTAAAAACTATGAAAATATAAATGTACGCTCTGCGGGTATTTATGCTTATGAGGGGAATGGAATGTCCCGAAATGCCGAAGAAATATTATTGCAAAAGGATATTTTCCAACCCCATCACTCTTCGCAATTTACAAAGAGCGATGCACAGTGGGCAGACTTGATTTTAACAATGACGACGGCACATAAAGAAGTGGTTATAAGTCTTGTTGAAGAGGCCGCACATAAAATATTTACGTTAAAAGAATATGTAGAGATGGAAGATGGGGCGGATATACAAGATCCATATGGAGGAAGCCTGCAAATATATGAGCAGACATATAATGAACTAAACGAAGCGATTAATAAACTAGAAATAAAACTAAAATTGGAGGAGAAAATTTAACATGGATTCACAAAAAAAATCATTTAGCTTACGTCGGAAGCTTGTATTATTTGTAGGAATATTAGCACTTATTACATATACATGCAGTTTTGTATTTATCGAATATTTACGTCCGATGTTTTTCGAAAATACTAGTACGAGCCTGTTTCAAATTATTACATATGTATTAGGAATCTTTTGGTCATGTGCATTGGCAGCAGTATTTAGCTTAGTAATTGTACGTCCGTTACAGCGTTTAGAGAGCAGTGCAAATCAAGTAGCTGAGGGCAAGATTGGGAAAGATGTCGACATGCCAAAAACAAATGATGAAATTCGAACTGTAGCAGAGGCATTTCAGGCGATGGTCGTTAATTTACGCAAAATGGTGAATGGCATTGAAGATAATTATAAAACAACAGACAAAACTATCCGAAAGCTATCAGATGAAAGTGTATCTGTAACAAACAATGCTGAACAAATAACGAGCAATATCAGTCAAATTTCATTAGGAGCCGAATCTTCGGCAGTGGCGATTCAGGAAACAGTAGAAGCTATTGAAGAAGTGCGTACGTTGGCATCTGAAGTAAACAATAAAGCACTGCAGACGGCCAGTCGTTCGAAAGACCTTTTATCAAATTTAACTTCAACAACGGATGCGATTCATGGAGTTGTAAATAGTATTCAAAAGATTGCTGCGGATAATGAAAATTCATTAGTTAATATTCGTGAATTAGAAAACAATGCAGAGCAAATTGAACGAATTATAAGTTTAGTAGGAGATATTGCAGGTCAAACAAATTTACTTGCATTAAATGCCTCAATTGAAGCAGCGCGAGCAGGCGAACACGGTAAAGGTTTCGCTGTGGTAGCGGAAGAAGTACGTGGTTTAGCTGACGAAAGTGCTAATGCAGTACAAGGCATTACAAAATTAATTCAAACAATGCAACAAAACGTTTCTATTGTAGTAAAACAAATGAACGAACAAGTTACATTTGCTGCCAATGAATCTTCACGTGTATCTGAAACGACAACAGCCGTTGAAGGCATGACGAAATCAGTGTATGAAATGGCAGATGATGTTGTTCAAATTTCTCAATTAGTTGAACAGCAAATGAAAAATATCGAGCATACATCTCAACAATCGCAAGAAGTAGCCGCAATTGCAGAACAAACATCAGCAAGTGCACAGGAAGTAAGTGCTGCATCTTCAGAACAAGCCCAAGCTATTAAGAAAGTAGAAGCATTGGCAAGTGATTTAAATCAGCAATCTGCTGAGCTATATCGAATGATTCAGCAATTCGATCGAAACGAATAGTTAGATATTGAAAATATTATAAACGTTCCCCTATAATCTTGGATGCATTCCAATTTAATAGGGGTTTTATATTTGTCAAAATTATGACTATGTGTGCCTTATTAAAGGGGTTTGTCGTTTCATGTTGAAATGAATAGGGTATGTACGAAATATTACGTATAAAAATTAATCCTGGAGGGATCGTTTTGAAAAAAATCAAGTACTGGTTGTTAATGGGTGTAGTAGTAGCGGGTTTAGCTGCATGTGGGGATGCAGAGGAAACAGATACGGACTCTACAAATTCAACACCTACTGAATCAACCGAATCAAATGACTCAGCTACGTCAGATGTTTCAGAAGGGGAAAAGGTTGTGAATGCCAGCTGTATCGGCTGTCACGGGGGCGACTTGTCAGGAGCAATGGGACCAAACTTAACTAACCTTTCATTATCTAAAGATGAAATTATCAATATTTTAGAAAACGGTAAAGGCTCAATGCCAGCAGGAACTGCAGCAGGTGAAGAAGAGGCAGTAGCAGATTATCTATTATCTATACAATAAATTGGAAAAGATCGCTCAAATTAGGGTGATCTTTTTTTATATAAACTTTTAAAGCGAAATGTCCAAAAAAATAACAATATTACATTAGTATAGGTTTAATATTCGTGTTTTGTGTATATATTGCGAAACATCTTCGGAAAAGACGTGTCATTTTGATGTAATAAATGGTACACTGATGTTGAATATAATTGTAAATAAAAAAAGAGGTAGGAGGAACCTTCATGAAAATTGCGATTTCATCAGACCACGGTGGAAATAATTTAAGAAAAGAAATTATGTCACTATTGGACGAATTGTCGATAAGTTATGAAGACTTTGGTCCACAAACTGACGATTCTGTAGACTATCCAGACTATGCTCGTCCCGTAGCAGAACGAGTAGCAAAAGGTGAATTTGACCGCGGGATATTAATTTGCGGCACAGGAATTGGTATTTCGATTGCTGCAAATAAGTTTAAAGGCATTCGCTGTGCACTTGTACATGACGTATTTTCTGCAAAAGCAACACGCTGTCATAATGATTCCAATGTATTAGCGATGGGTGAGCGTGTAATAGGGCCGGGATTGGCTAGGGAAATCGTTGAAACTTGGTTGAATACTGAATTCGAAGGTGGACGTCATATCCGCCGCGTAGAAAAGATTTCAGAAATTGAAGGGTAACAAGGAGCGATCTAATGACGGACTTACACGATTTGCAAAATGATTTAAGACAAGCATTAAATGAATTTGAGCAACAAGTGAAGTTTACTGAAGGTCAGCTTTTTGTCGTCGGCTGCTCCACGTCTGAAGTAATGGGCGAAAAGATTGGCACAGCCGGCGCACTCGATGTTGCACAAGCTCTATATGAAGAATTCTCAAAATTCGCACAAAGACATAATGTCCATTTAGTTTTCCAGGGTTGCGAACATATTAATCGAGCTTTAACTCTTGAGTCGGCTACGGCTAAGAAGTACCATTTAGAACCGGTTTCAGTTATTCCAGTTCGCACAGCAGGCGGTTCCATGTCTGCTTATGCATTCTCACAAATGAATGAACCAGTAGTCGTAGAATCGATTCAGGCACATTATGGCATCGATATTGGTCAAACTTTAATCGGCATGCATTTAAAATCAGTAGCGGTACCTATTCGAACATCTGTTAAACATTTAGGTAATGCCGTCATTACATTAGCGACAACACGTCCAAAACTTATCGGTGGAGAACGTGCGCAATATAAGTAACGCTGTGACGTTACATACATCATTTTGAATTGGAAACTCCGGTATATTCGGAACAAAATTTAGGGGGATTTTTATAATGGCATTTGAAAACTTAGCTGGACAAGACAAGGCAATTTTAGACGCAATTCTATTGGAAAAAAAACGTCAAAATACGAACATTGAGTTAATCGCTTCAGAAAACTTCGTATCGGAAGCTGTAATGGAAGCGCAAGGCTCTTACCTTACAAATAAGTATGCAGAAGGCTATCCTGGGAAACGTTACTATGGTGGCTGCGAACACGTAGACGTAGTTGAAAATATTGCGCGCGACCGTGCAAAAGACTTATTCGGTGCTGCATATGTAAACGTACAGCCTCACTCAGGTGCACAAGCAAACATGGCAGTTTACCATACAGTTTTAAAACCAGGAGATACAGTATTAGGTATGAACTTATCTCACGGTGGTCATTTAACGCATGGTTCTCCAGTTAACTTCTCAGGTATTTTATATAATTTCGTAGAGTACGGTGTTACAGAAGATACAAATGTAATCGACTATGAAGATGTAAGACAAAAAGCGTTGGAATCTAAACCGAAATTAATCGTTGCAGGTGCTTCAGCATACCCACGTGAAATTGACTTTGCAAAATTCCGGGAAATCGCAGATGAAGTAGGCGCATACTTCATGGTAGACATGGCACATATTGCTGGTCTAGTTGCTGCAGGTGAACACCAAAACCCAGTGCCATACGCAGATTTCGTAACAACAACAACACATAAAACGTTACGTGGTCCTCGCGGCGGTATGATCTTAACAAATGATGCAAAATGGGAAAAAGAATTAAATAAATCAGTATTCCCAGGTATTCAAGGTGGTCCATTAATGCATGTCATTGCTGCAAAAGCAGTATCATTTGGTGAAGCATTACAGCCAGAATTTAAAGAGTACGCAAAACAAATTAAACTAAATGCAGCAGCATTGGCTAAATCTTTAATGGAAGAAGGCGTTGAAATCGTATCTGGTGGTACAGATAACCACTTACTTCTATTAAATGTAAAGTCTTTAGGTTTAACAGGTAAAGTAGCCGAGCATGTATTAGATGAAGTAGCGATTACTACGAATAAAAATACGATTCCTTTCGATACAGAATCTCCATTTGTAACTTCTGGAATTCGTGTAGGTACAGCTGCTGTAACATCTCGTGGCTTTAAAGAAGAGGATGTTATTGAGGTAGGTAAAATTATCGCATCTGTTCTTAAAAATCATGAAGATACATCAGTTAAAGAAGAAGCCCGTAAACGTGTTGAAGCTTTAACAGCGAAATATCCATTATATGCATAATTAAATTTAAGCCTTTCTAACTACGATTATGTTAATTAGAAAGGCTTTTTTAATATATTTCAATTGCAATACCTGAAATTTTCCATTAAATATTGAATAAAAACTGTGAACAAAAAGCAATTTGTAGATTTTCATATTGCGAATTGAAGGTTGACAAAAGTTTTTCATAAAAAAAGAGAGCAAAATGAAAAAATGGACATATACTAGCTATTTTAGTGATGAATATGTCCTTTTTTATTATTGCGAAATATAAACCTTACCTTGTAAAATAAGACGTTTTTCAAAACATTACTGTGAGAGTTTTCGTTAACTTTTTTTTCTGTTATACTAACTTAGATAAACAACAGTTAGGAGATGTCAATGTGAGTAAAGTATACGTATTTGACCACCCATTAATTCAGCATAAGTTAACTTATATTCGAGATAAAGATACTGGGACAAAAGAATTCCGCGAGCTAGTGGATGAAGTCGCAACATTGATGGCTTTTGAAATTACACGTGATTTACCATTGGAAGAAATTGAAGTGGAAACACCTGTTACGAAAGCAAAGGCAAAAGTACTGTCAGGTAAGAAAATTGCGATTGTTCCAATTTTACGTGCAGGCATCGGAATGGTAGATGGAGTATTAAAGCTAATTCCTGCTGCAAAAGTAGGGCATATTGGTCTTTACCGTGACCCGGAAACTTTAAAGCCGGTAGAATATTATGCAAAACTTCCAGCTGATGTTGAAGAGCGTGACTTTATTATTGTCGACCCAATGTTAGCAACGGGTGGTTCAGCTGTTGAAGCAATCAACTCACTGAAAAAGCGTGGCGCTAAAAGCATTAAATTCATGTGCTTAATTGCTGCTCCAGAAGGTGTGGAAGAAATTCAAAAATTACACCCGGATGTAGATATTTACATTGCATCTTTAGATGAAAAACTAGATGATCACGGCTATATCGTACCAGGTTTAGGGGATGCCGGGGATCGCTTATTCGGTACAAAATAATGAAAACATCAAACGCCCGTGCATAAGTAACGGGCGTTTTATCTTGAATCGGCAGTGTTTGAAACACATGCTGAATCAAAGCAATAATTAATATTCTAGATTAGATAAGGAGTAGAATGATGAAGAAAAAGTATAAAGTTATGACGATTTTTGGGACACGTCCAGAAGCAATTAAAATGGCACCACTTGTGTTGGAGCTAGAAAAGCATTCAGAGGAAATTGAATCAATCGTAACTGTGACAGCGCAACATCGTCAAATGCTTGATCAAGTATTGGAAACGTTCAATATTACACCAAATTATGATTTAAATATAATGAAGGATCGCCAAACATTGGTCGATGTAGCAACAAATGCATTACTCGGTCTTGACCGTGTAATGAAAGAGGCAAAACCTGATATTGTTTTAGTTCATGGAGATACTGCGACAACATTTGTAGGGAGCTTAGCTGCTTTTTATAACCAGATTGCAATTGGCCATGTAGAAGCAGGTTTACGAACAGGTCAAAAATACTCGCCTTATCCAGAAGAGATGAATCGACAGTTAACGGGAGTAATGGCAGATTTGCATTTTGCTCCAACAGAACAATCGAGAGCAAACCTACTAATGGAAAATAAGCTTGATGAGTCAATTTTTGTGACAGGTAATACAGCGATAGATGCACTGAAAACAACTGTAAGTGATCATTATACTCACCCAGTAATCGAAAAGATTGGCACAGACCGAATGATTTTACTGACTGCACATCGTCGCGAAAACTTAGGTAAGCCAATGCGTAATATGTTCCGTGCTATTATGCGTCTATTAAATGAGCATCAGGATATTCAAGTAGTATATCCAGTGCATATGAACCCTGCAGTTCGAGAGGTTGCAAATGAAATTTTAGGTGACAACCCAAGAGTTCATTTAATCGAGCCATTGGAAGTGTTTGATTTCCATAACTTTGCAGCCCGTTCATATATGATTTTAACAGATTCAGGTGGTGTGCAGGAAGAAGCGCCATCGTTAGGAAAACCAGTACTCGTTTTACGCGATACGACTGAACGTCCTGAAGGGATTGCAGCGGGCACATTAAAGCTTGCAGGTACAGATGAGGAAGTAATTTATAAAATGGCTAAAGAGCTACTAACAAATAGTAATGCATACGAAGCTATGGCTCATGCTTCGAACCCATATGGAGATGGATTTGCATCTGCTCGTATTGTGGAAGCGTTGTTGAAGTTCGCACAAAAGCAACTATTGGAAGATATTATTAAAAATGCTGAAACGAGATAAATACTCCCTAGCGCAAAATTATTGACCTTTAATAGGGAAAAATAGGGGATAATACTTATTTTCCATTTGTCAATAGCAAAATTCGCTATTTTTGCTAAAAAAAAAATTCTATGATACTTCACTTTTAGTAAGAATGGAAAAAATGCATGAGATAGCGAATTTTAGCTTTAGTGAAAAAAAGTAGAGAATAATTATGAACATTAATGCACAAATTTGTCAACAATTTGACAAGGAATTTAACTGTGTGAAGTTTTTCACCATTACTAATTGACATCAAAAACCCCCTATTGTATGCTTACAAAGGGTAAGAATGATAAGGGTTTCGTTTAGTCTAAAGACGTTGAAACACTTGTTATATCAAGTTTCTACTAGATTGACGGTTGAAACGAAATTCGTCAATTTGCAACGTTTTGCGTCTGGATTAAGTCCGTGAAGATTAAGAGACATTTAGAAGTATGAAATGAATGTTTACTATGTGATTTGTCTATAGTAAAAATTATTTAGTACTTGTAACGGCCTCTAATTTTGTAGTGCATTCACTACGATTTAAATTCATTTAATGGTCGATGAACACTTTCTTTACTCGAAAAAGTTTCAGGAGATTAATTGCCAATGCTAAATTTGCATCACATTTTTGCAATGCAGAAGAAAGCGTTCTTTTTTTTGCTTGTTGTTTGTGCGTTAGGCTGGGGATTTTCACCATATGATTCTGTGTTTGCTGGTATAGCCCTGGGTGCGTTCTTTGGTACGTATAACTTTTGGATATTAGTTCGACGTATGGAAAAATTTGACCGTTCCATTAGTGAAGGGACAAAAGTAGCATCTATCGGCACAGCGCTTCGCTTTGGATCAGGTGTTGCCGCAGTCGCAATCGCAATATCGTTGCCACAATATTTTCACTTAATAAGCACGGTCATTGGGCTGATGATTCCGTACATCTTTTTAGTAGTAGAAAGACTTGTACATCACAAAAAAAGCCACTAAGGTGCATTTGAAAGAGAGGTGAATGCAAAAATGGATCATACAGCTCCAGAGCTACACTTGGATTTAGGCTTTATGACGCTTACTTTCAACTTATCTACAGTGTTAACTCTTCTAGTAACGGCAGCCATCGTATTTTTAATCGCGTTTGTTTCTACAAGAAGACTCGCTTTAAAACCGACTGGTATGCAAAACTTCATGGAATGGATTATGGATTTCGTGAAAAATATTATTAAGAGTAACATGGACTGGAAAACAGGCGGTCGCTTCCACATTCTAGGTATTACATTAATTATGTTTATTGCCGTAGCCAACTTACTTGGTTTACCAATGGGTGGTATTGCATATGGTAGTGATTTATGGTGGAAATCACCAACAGCTGACCCAGTCGTAACAATGACATTAGCTTCGTTGATTTTAGTATTAACTCAGTACTACGGTGTGAAAATGCAAGGTACAGGTGGTTATACTAAAACATTCTTCCAGCCATTGTCATTCTTGTTCCCGTTAAAAGTTATCGAGGAGTTCGCAAATACGCTAACTCTTGGTCTACGTCTTTACGGTAACATTTATGCCGGTGAAATCCTACTAGGTTTACTAGGTCGATTAGCTGGCGCAACTTTATTAGGCTTTGTTGGTGCAATCGTACCAATGATGGCATGGCTAGGATTCTCGATTTTCATCGGATTTATCCAAGCTTTCATTTTCGTTATGTTAACAATGGTTTATATGGCTCACAAAGTGAGTGCAGACCATTAATTATAAATTTCCGCATTCAAATGTAGTGTGGCGATTTGAAAAAAAAAAAAACAACACAATCCAAGGAGGATATATTATTATGACAGGTTCAATAGGTTTATTAGCAGCAGCAATCGCAATCGGTTTAGCAGCACTAGGTGCAGGTATTGGTAACGGTCTTATCGTTTCAAAAACAGTAGAAGGTATCGCTCGTCAACCAGAAGCACGTGGCGTTCTACAAACTACAATGTTCATCGGGGTTGCATTAGTAGAAGCATTACCGATCATCGCAGTAGTAATCGCATTCATCGTAATGAACCAATAGTCTTCAATAAGATTATTAAATCCAGTGGCGAAGTAGAATTCTTTTGAAACCCTTCGCCATTAGTTTTGTATAAAGAAGGATTACCCTTTTTTTACAAATATTAAAACGAACAAAAAGTAATACAAAATATAGATTTCTATTCAAGCTCTTGAAGGGAGTGAAACAATCGTGTTTTTAGATTATCTTGTACTAGGTGCAGGTGCTACTGGCATTAACTTAGGAGACGCTATCGCAACATTAGTGATTTTCTTAGGATTAATGGCACTTCTTAAAAAGTTCGCTTGGGGTCCTTTAATGGGTATTATGCGCGAACGTGAAGAGTTAGTTGCAAACGGTATCGACGCGGCTGAAAAAGCCAAAAAAGAAACACAAGCACTATTAGAAGAACAAAAGAGCCTTCTTAAAGAAGCTCGTACGGAAGCACAATCGATTATTGAAGGTGCTAAAAAGCAAGGCGAAGCAACACGCGAAGAAATCGTTGTCGCTGCTCGTGCTGAAGCGAACCGTTTAAAAGAATCTGCTGTTCGTGATATCGAAGCAGAGAAAGAAAAAGCAATCGCTGCTGTACGTGAAGAAGTCGTTTCATTATCAGTACTTGCTGCGTCTAAAGTTCTTGGGAAAGAAATTTCTGAAGCAGACAATAGCGCATTAATTAAAGAAACGATTGCGAAGGCAGGCGAAGCGAAATGAGTCAATCGACTGTAGCAAATCGCTATGCTCAAGCAATTTTTGAATTAGCAATTAAGCAAAACGTTCTTACTGAAGTAAGTGCAGATTTTCAGGAGCTTACAAAAGTATTATCTTCAAACGAAGAGTTTATGGCTTTATTAACTGCTCCAAAAATCTCTACTAATCGTAAGAAAGAGCTTATTGCACAAGTTTTAACTGGTGCACAGCCAATCGTAATTAATATGATTCAATTCTTAATCGAAAAGAAACGTTTAAACGAATTATCGGCTGTAGCAGAACAGTACCAAGCATTGGCAGCTGCTGCTCAAGGCTCTGCAGATGCAAAAGTTTACTCTACGCGTGAGTTAACGGCTGGGGAGCGCGCAGAAATTTCTGCTGCTTTCAGTAAGTTAGTCGGCAAAGAGCAACTAAACATTACAAACATTATCGATGCGTCATTAATTGGTGGCGTACGCGTTCAAATCGGCAACTATATTTTCGACAGCACTGTAGCATCTAAGCTAGAGGACTTAAAACGAGTATTAGTTGGCTAAATCTTAAGAAATGTGAGAGGTGAACATACATGGGCATCAAAGCTGAAGAAATCAGCAGTCTGATTAAACAGCAGATTGAAGGTTATCAATCGGAATTAAAAGTAAGCGAAGTAGGTACAGTTATCACTGTTGGTGACGGTATCGCTCGTGCTCATGGCCTCGACAACGCCATGGCTGGAGAGCTTTTAGAGTTCTCAAACGGTGTTATGGGTATGGCACAAAACCTAGAAGAAGGTAACGTTGGTATCGTAATTTTAGGAGACTACCTAGGCATCAAAGAAGGCGATGAGGTTCGTCGTACAGGTCGTATTATGGAAGTACCAGTTGGTGAAGCGCTAATTGGTCGTGTTGTAAACCCACTTGGTATGCCAGTGGATGGATTAGGTCCAATCAACACAACAAAATCTCGTCCAATCGAAAGTCCTGCTTTCGGTGTAATGGCACGTAAATCAGTACATGAGCCATTACAAACAGGTATTAAAGCGATTGACGCTTTAGTTCCAATCGGCCGTGGTCAACGTGAGTTAATCATCGGTGACCGTCAAGTTGGTAAAACATCTGTAGCAATCGATACAATTTTAAACCAACAAGGTGAAGATATGATTTGTATCTACGTAGCAATCGGTCAAAAAGAATCAACTGTACGTAACGTAGTTGAAACTTTCCGTAAGCACGGTGCATTAGATTACACAATTGTTGTAACAGCTTCTGCATCACAACCAGCTCCATTATTATACCTTGCTCCATTTGCAGGTATTTCTATGGCAGAAGAATTCATGTTAGATGGTAAACACGTATTAATCGTGTATGATGACTTAACTAAACAAGCATCAGCATACCGTGAACTTTCACTTCTTCTACGCCGTCCTCCAGGTCGTGAAGCTTACCCTGGTGACGTATTCTACTTACACAGCCGTCTACTTGAGCGTGCTGCGAAGTTAAACGAAACTTACAAAAATGGTTCGATTACAGCGCTTCCATTCGTAGAAACGCAAGCGGGCGATATCTCTGCATATATCCCAACAAACGTAATCTCAATTACAGATGGTCAAATCTTCTTACAATCTGACTTATTCAACTCAGGTGTACGTCCTGCGATCAACGCTGGTTTATCAGTATCACGTGTAGGTGGTTCTGCACAAATCAAAGCGATGAAAAAAGTAGCAGGTACATTACGTCTTGACTTAGCAGCGTTCCGTGAGTTAGAGTCATTCGCTCAGTTCGGATCTAACTTAGACCCGATTACGCTTGGTAAATTAGAGCGTGGTAAACGTACAGTTGAAGTGTTAAAACAAGACTTAAACAAACCACTTAAAGTTGAAAAACAAGTTGCGATCCTTTATGCATTAACTAAAGGTCACTTAGATGATATTCCAGTACAAGACATCGTGCGTTTTGAAAACGAATTCTTAAGCTGGTTAGATACAAACCACACAAACGTTTTAGATCATGTTCGTACAACTAAAGAACTTGCTCCAGACGCAGAGTATGTTGAAGCAATTAACGCATTCAAAAAGACTTTCTCTAAATCTGAGTAAGTAAGAATTGAACGGTTTTTCACGCGTATTTATACAGCGTGAAAAACTGGACAACTCTTTTTTAATAAGAGCTTGATAAAAATCAAAAGGTGGTGAAATACCAGTGGTAAACTTACGCGAAATTAAAGGTCGTATTAACTCTACAAAGTCTACGAAACAAATTACTAAAGCGATGCAGATGGTTTCTTCTTCAAAGTTACGTCGTGCAGAGCAAAATGCTAAGGCTTACGTTCCATACATGGAAAAAATTCAAGAGGTAGTTGGCGCAATCGCAGCAGGTACTAAAGACAGTGGACATCCAATGTTAATGTCTCGTCCTGTTAAGAAAACAGCTTACTTAGTTATCGGTTCTGATAGCGGGTTAGCAGGTGCTTACAACTCAAGCATTTTACGTGAGGTTCAAAACACTATTATTAAACGTCACAAGTCTAAAGATGAGTACGTAATCTTAGCAGTAGGTCGTGTTGTTCGTGATTACTTTGTAAAGCGTGGACACAATGTTATTGCAGATGTTATTGGTCTTCCAGATCAACCATCATTTGCTGATATTAAAGAAATCGCTCGTAATGCTGTTGGTATGTTCATTGACGGTACGTATGATGAACTTTATATGTACTACAACCACTTCGTATCTGCTATTCAAAACGAAGTGACTGTGAAAAAAGTTCTTCCTTTAACTGATATTGCACCTTCATCAAACGATGCTTCTTATGAATTTGAGCCATCAGGTGAAGCCATTTTAGAAGTATTACTTCCACAATATGCGGAAAGCTTAATTTATGGCGCTATATTAGACGGAAAAGCGAGTGAACATTCAGCACGTATGACAGCCATGAAAAACGCTACAGACAATGCAAATGATCTTATTGCAGACCTTTCTCTACAATATAACCGTGCACGTCAAGCGGCGATTACACAAGAAATTACAGAAATCGTTGGTGGAGCAGCTGCCTTAGAATAGGCGCATTCACCAACGTCGTATAAGAATACGATAGGAGGGTACAAAGTAATGAACAAAGGACACGTTCTTCAAGTAATGGGTCCAGTAGTAGACGTAAAGTTTGCTAATGGTCAATTACCAGATATTTATAACGCATTAACAGTTACAATTGAACGTCCTAACGAAGCACCGACTACTCTTGCATTAGAAGTAGCGCTTCACTTAGGTGACGATTCTGTTCGTACAATTGCCATGTCATCTACTGATGGTTTACAACGTGGAGCAGAAGTAACAAACTCAGGAGCACCAATCTCAGTACCAGTTGGTGATGCTACATTAGGTCGCGTATTTAACGTACTTGGTGAAGTTATCGATTTAGGTGAAGAGATTCCTGCTGACGTTCGTCGTGATTCAATTCACCGCGAAGCTCCAACATTCGATGAATTATCAACTACTGTAGAGATCCTTGAAACAGGTATCAAAGTAGTAGACTTATTAGCACCATATATTAAAGGTGGTAAGATCGGTCTATTCGGTGGTGCCGGTGTAGGTAAAACAGTATTAATCCAAGAATTAATCAACAACATCGCACAAGAGCACGCAGGTATTTCTGTATTCGCAGGTGTAGGTGAGCGTACTCGTGAGGGTAACGACTTATTCTTCGAAATGACAGATTCAGGCGTAATCAAACAAACAGCGATGGTATTCGGTCAAATGAATGAGCCACCTGGAGCACGTATGCGCGTAGCTTTAACTGGTTTAACAATGGCTGAATTCTTCCGTGATGAGCAAGGTGCAGACGTACTTTTATTCATCGACAACATTTTCCGTTTCACACAAGCAGGTTCTGAAGTTTCTGCCCTATTAGGTCGTATGCCTTCAGCAGTAGGTTACCAACCAACACTTGCTACAGAAATGGGTAAATTACAAGAGCGTATCACATCTACTACAAAAGGTTCTGTAACTTCTATCCAAGCGATTTACGTACCAGCCGATGACTATACTGACCCGGCTCCGGCTACAACATTCGCCCACTTAGATGCAACAACTAACCTTGAGCGTAAATTATCTGAGATGGGTATCTATCCAGCGGTAGACCCACTAGCTTCGACTTCTCGTGCATTATCACCAGAAATCGTTGGACCAGAACACTATGCAATCGCAACTGGTGTTCAACGTACAATCCAACGTTACCGTGAGCTACAAGATATCATTGCTATCTTAGGTATGGATGAGTTATCTGATGAAGATAAACAAACTGTAGAACGTGCTCGTCGTATCCAGTTCTTCTTATCTCAAAACTTCCACGTAGCGGAGCAATTCACTGGTCAAAAAGGTTCTTACGTACCGGTTAAAGAAACTGTTCGTTCATTCAAGGAAATCCTTGAGGGCAAATGGGATCACTTACCAGAAGATGCTTTCCGTTTAGTTGGTTCTATTGATGAAGTAGTAGCGAAAGCTAAAGAAATGGGCGTACAAGTTTAATTAGCTGACGAGGAGGAAAAAATATGAAGACAGTTACAGTCAATATTGTCACTCCCGACGGCTCAGTATACGATTCAGAGGTTACGATGGTAATCGCTAAAACGACTTCAGGTGAAATCGGTGTCTTAGCTGGCCATATCCCTATGGTTGCTCCACTTGCGATTGGTGCAGTGAAGCTTAAAAAAGCAGATGGCACGACAGAAGTTGCAGCGGTTAGCGGTGGTTTCATTGAAGTTCGTCCTGAGAAAATTTCGATTTTGGCTCCTTCTGCTGAAGTTGCTGCTTCTATCGATATTGCACGTGCTAAAGAAGCTTTAGCGCGTGCTGAAGGTCGCCTTCAAAAGAAACAAGATGACATCGATTTCAAACGTGCGGAACTATCTTTAAATCGCGCGATGAATCGTATCAACGTTCATGAGGGTAACATCTAAATTTGATGACGTGCGGGCAGAGGTCTCTCTGCCCGCTTTTTTTGGATGTAACATATTTTCAAGTAACAAAAATCTGAAAGCACGATTCGCCATAATACTACGTGCGAAATCTATTCTCGTTTTTTAAAAGGAGTGGAGAAAAATGGATTTATTTGTTGAAGCTGGTCAACAGGCAATCATTAATGTTTTAGCATATATTATATTTATAGGAATGGCTCTTTATGCATTACAAGGCTTACGTATTGAACAATTGTTTAAAAAAGGGAAAACGTTTCAAATCCAGCTCTTTTATATATTTATGAGTATTGCAATCGGCTCGGCTGTAGCAGACTTCTTTTTAAATTTTCTAAGTTGGTCTAAAACAATCCCTTATATTTTCGGTTAAAAAGGGAGATGAGCATTTTATTTCTTGCAGGGAGCAATAACCGTTTGTTTTTCACTCCAAGAAATAAAATTTCCTAGGAAATATTGACGTTTGTATAGCTACTTGTTTTGGGTAGTTAATAGAAGATGCTACTTAAGTTGTGAAAATTTGTCTATTCACATTAAATAGTTGCGCTGCGTATTATAATTTAATAGCCTTTTCAGAAAAATTAGCTTAAAATAGTATTTTGGGTGCTTGAAATAAAGTGCCAATAAATGTAGTATGATTTTTGTGTGTAAAATTGAAGTCAAATGAAGTTTAAAATAATTATTATTAAATTGAACTTATCCATTTATTATATGAGAATTGAATTCGGAGGGACGAATTGTGGAGAGAATTATTGTTACTGGGGGTCAGACTCTAAAAGGAACAGTACGCGTTGAGGGTGCAAAAAATGCTGTATTGCCAATTTTAGCTGCTTCTCTATTAGCTTCTAAAAATAAAAATATGATTAAAGACGTACCGAACCTAGCTGATGTAGGAACGATTGGTGAAGTCTTAAAAAGTTTAAATGCTATTGTAGAGTTTAATGTTGAGAAAAATGAAATGATTATAGATGCATCTATGAAGCTATCAAGTGAAGCACAATTTGAGTTTGTTAGTAAAATGCGTGCATCGATTTTAGTGATGGGGTCGCTATTGGCGCGTAATGGCTATGCACGTGTTGCATTACCAGGTGGATGTGCTATCGGATCTCGTCCTATTGAACTTCATTTAAAAGGCTTTGAGGCAATGGGCGCAGAAATCTCCTTTGGACATGGTTATGTGGAAGCAAAGGTAAAAGATGAATTAAAAGGCGCAGAAATCTATTTAGATTTCCCAAGTGTAGGCGCTACAGAAAATATTATGACTGCAGCAGCACTTGCAAAAGGTACTACGGTTATAGAAAATGCTGCAAAAGAACCTGAGATAGTAGATTTAGCAAACTTTATTAACGCGATGGGTGGTCGTGTTATCGGTGCTGGAACAGATACAATCCGCATCGAGGGTGTGAAAGAACTTAAAGGTTGCGAGCATTATATTATTCCAGATCGTATTGAAGCAGGTACATTTATGGTAGCAGCAGCAATTACACGCGGCGATGTATTTATTGAAAATGCAGTACCTGAGCATATGACGGCATTAATCGCAAAAATGCGTGAAATGGGCGTTGAAGTTGTTGAGGAAGATGAAGGCGTACGTGTACGTTCAAATGACCCCTTAAAAGCAGTGGATATTAAAACTATGCCACATCCAGGATTCCCTACCGATATGCAATCGCAAATGATGGCCTTAATGTTAACAGCGAACGGAACAAGCATCATTACAGAAACAGTTTTTGAAAACCGTTTCATGCATGTTGAAGAATTCCGTCGAATGAATGCAGACGCAAAGATCGAAGGGCGCTCTGTTTTTATTGAAGGTGGGAAAAATCTGCAAGGAGCTGAAGTTTCAGCTACAGATTTACGCGCAGCAGCAGCACTTATTTTAACTGGCTTAGTATCGGAAGGTGTAACACGTGTTACAAAATTACACCATTTAGACCGAGGTTATGTAGATTTCCACAAAAAATTGGCTTCTCTAGGTGCTCAAATCGAGCGCATTGATACAGAAGAAGAAATCTTACAGGAAACAAGTGTACCAGTTTAAATTATAAATAGTTTGGCATTTCGAGGGCTTATAAAGTTTTCGAAATGCTTTTTAATTTTCAGGAGATTTTTAAAATGATAGAGAATTTTTATAGAAATAAATAAAACTACCTAGTCAGTAGAGTATATGTCTCGAAAAATAGATAATGACAATAAAAAGTAGAATGTAAATATCTCATTTTCTCTTAAATAATCCAACTCATATTCCTCCAACCATCTCATATACTGTCTCATGAAAAAAATTATAATTTATTCCATCATCTGTGTTTTGTTATTTTTAATACCCCTTACTTTTAAGACTAAAAATCCCAGCACTACTTCAACAAAACCATTGCCTCAAACAGAGTCTTGTCCAATACTCATTACTGCGAACAATGAAACAATTCCAGTTGAAGACTATCTGATCGGTGTCCTAGCAGGAGAGATGCCGGCAAGCTTCCATCTAGAAGCATTGAAGGCTCAGGCTATTGCTGCACGCACATACGTATTGAAACAAACAGACTATGGTGCAAAACCAATACTTACAACGACCGCACACCAAGTATACAATGATCAAAATTTACGTGAACAAAAATGGCAAACTACCTTCGCAGAAAATGAACAGAAGCTTACAGAAGCGGTTCGACAAACAGCGAATCAAATCCTCACTTACAATGATGAACTAATTACTGCAATGTTTCATGCTTCGTCCTATCAACAAACAGAATCCGCTAAAAATTATAGTGGCAACTCCATACCTTATTTGACATCTACTACTTCACCTGAAAAACTTGATGCCGAGAAAACGCATTACACCTACGAGGAACTAAATAAAAAACTTCAACAAAAATTTTCGAAGGCCCAATTTCAAAACGCTAAAATTCAGCGCAATGACTCTCAACGTATTGAGCAAATCAAAATCGGCAAAAAAACATGGTCAGGACGAGAATTTCGAACACTTTTAAATTTGAAATCCAGTAATTTTACTTGGTCAGCAACAGCGAATGGTATTACACTAACGACCTATGGATACGGGCACGGGGTAGGCATGAGCCAGTATGGAGCTAATGCGATGGCTCATAATGGAAGTGCAGCAAAACAAATACTCGCCCATTATTATCCAAACACTACACTAGAAACTATAAAATATTGTAAAAAATGATGTTTAACTTTTAAAACTCCTGTCTACACTTCCATTTGAGGTGATGAATATGAGAGAAGTTAAACAAAAGCCTTCTCAAAAACCAGTTACACAAAAAAAATGGTTTTGGCCGGTTGTATACGGTGGTATGGCAGTAATGATTGTGGCCGTAATTTTTAGTTTTACTGCATTATATGAAAGTCAGGAAGAGCAAGAATTGTTAAGTGAAGTATCTGCGCCAGTGGAAGAAACGATTATTCCAACATCTACAGCTCAAGAAACGTTAAAGTATCCATTTAAAGAACAATACTTAAGTGAAGTGACAATTTTACAAGATTTTTATGATGTTACAAAAGATGAAGCAACAAGAGAAAATGCATTACTTGTATTTAATCAAGTATTCACAACATCAACAGGGGTATCTATTGCGATTAATAGCGAGCCTTTTGAAGTAGTTGCTGCAATGAGCGGTGAAGTAACGGAAGTAAAGATGGATTCGTTTACGGGCAATATGATTACCCTAACACATCCAAACGGTATGCAAACGCGCTATAACTCAGTGGCAGATATTCTTGTAAAACAAGGAGATAAAGTTTCTCAAGGAGAGCCAATCGCTACTTCTCAAGAAAATGAATGGAATCCTACAGCAGGTATCCATTTACATTTCGAAGTTATTGAAGATGGGGTATTAGTGAACCCGAACAAATATTTATCCTTTTGATTTCCTGACAAAATGGATTGATACAGAAATGTTTTTAGCAAGATCTCAACGATTCCTTCATTCTAACTCGAATAAATAAGAGCCAACTCACATAAGGTGAAATATTAAGAAAGAAAGGCTCTTAATCTTCATACCATAGTTGTCTGTGACACCTGTTGTATGAAGATATGCCTCTGGCAGTTGTCACAGATTTTTTAAGGAACTGAGGAAGTCAGCCTAAAAACGTCGCTTCGTGCGACAATGGCAAACTGACCCCACATCCTGTGAGCCTAAACTCAAAAAAATCTGGACGCAATTACGCCGAGGCGTAATTGATATTCGGGTAGAGAGGGAGAGGACGTGCACGAACATATTCGGCAACGCTGCGTTCGATTGGGTGAACTGTTGGTAGAGACAGGGGAAACCGTGCGTGCACTCGCGAAAATGACGGGATTTTCAAAAAGTACTGTACACAAAGATTTGACAGAGCGACTAAAACAAGTGAATGAACCACTTGCGCTACAAGTACAACAGGTATTATCCTACAACAAATCGATTCGCCATTTACGCGGTGGTGAAGCAACACGTAAAAAGTGGATATCTAAGCAACAAGAAAAAAGCATTTAGGCTGTTTTTATAGCAACTAAATGCTTTTTTAAGTGATTATAAATCCATAATTATTCCATTAAAATCCATTATAAAGGAAAAACCTTCCCTTAATATTGATGTAATTAAGTATTGTATATGATAAAATAACTAAGATAGAGATATAAAGATTCGTATACATGTTGAAATGGTCGGAAGGAGAATTACAAAACATGTTTTCAAAAGATATTGGGATAGATTTAGGTACTGCAAATGTGCTCATTCACTTAAAAGGTAAAGGGATTGTGTTAAATGAACCGTCCGTGGTAGCAATTGATAAAAAGACAAATAAAGTACTAGCAGTCGGTGAAGAGGCACGTCAAATGGTAGGACGTACCCCTGGGAATATCGTCGCAATTCGTCCATTAAAGGATGGAGTCATTGCTGATTTTGATGTAACAGAAGCAATGCTGAAGCATTTTATTAATAAATTGGAATTAAAAGGTTTTCTTTCAAAGCCACGTATTTTAATTTGCTGTCCTACTAATATCACATCCGTTGAGCAAAAGGCTATTCGGGAAGCTGCTGAAAAATCAGGCGGCAAAAAAGTATATTTGGAAGAAGAACCTAAAGTTGCAGCAATTGGAGCTGGCATGGATATTTTCCAACCGAGTGGCAATATGGTCGTTGATATCGGTGGAGGTACAACGGATGTTGCGGTGCTATCTATGGGGGATATTGTAACAAGCGAATCTATAAAAGTCGCAGGGGATGTATTCGACAATGATATATTGCAATACATAAAGAAAGAATACAAGCTGTTAATCGGCGAACGTACAGCAGAAAATATTAAAACAACAATAGGTACAGTTTTCCCAGGTGGGCGTAATGACTCAATGGATATCCGCGGTCGAGATATGGTTACAGGTTTACCGCGTACAATCGAAATTAATTCAGAAGAGATTGAGCATGCATTGCGTGAATCGATTGGGATGATTGTCCAAGCGGCAAAAGATGTGCTGGAAAAAACACCACCTGAATTATCGGCAGATATTATCGATCGAGGCGTTATTTTAACAGGCGGCGGTGCGTTATTGCATGGGATTGACCAGCTGTTAATTGAAGAGCTGAAAGTTCCTGTATTTGTCGCAGAAAACCCAATGGATTGTGTGGCAATTGGGACTGGAATTATGCTAGACAATATTGATCGCGCGGTAAATAAATAAGTTAAATTACTAATAATTCTTTAATTTTTACCGATAAATTATAAATACAAACATTAATTAGAGGTGAAATGGGTGTTTAAAGGTTTTTATACAGTAGCTACAGGAATGGTTGCACAACAACGTAAAACAGAAATTCTAACAAATAATATGGCCAATGCAAATACACCTGGCTTCAAATCAGACCAAACGACAATCCGATCATTTCCGGATATGTTGATGTCTGCAGTAAATTCGACAACAATCCCTACCGAAAAGGGCTTTGCATTAAAAAAGTTGAATCCAGTAGGCGCGTTAAATGCCGGTGTATATTTACAAGAAACGATGCCTAATCAAGCACAAGGCCAAATATATTCTACAGGCCTAACGACTGATATAGCATTAATAAATAGCTCGTTACCAATTGACGAGGCTTCAGGTAATTCTGCTCAAATATTTTTCCGTCTGGAAAATGAAGATGGTGTAGAAAGCTATACACGTAACGGGAACTTTACGATGGATGGACAAGGAAATCTAGTAAATGCTCAAGGACTATTTGTATTGGATTCGAATGGCGAGCGTCTGCAATTGACAAACGACAATATTCGTATTAGTGCGGATGGTGCGATTTTTGACGAAAATGGTGTACAGGTTGGCACTTTAGGTGTCGCATTTTCTGAAAATCCAGATGTACTTGTTAAGCAAGAGAATGGTTTATTTAATACGTTGGATGGTGTTGATTTACCTTCAGCTTACGGTCAGGCAAATGTTCAGTTTGCAATGCAGCAACAGTATTTAGAAGGTTCAAATGTCGATGCATCAAAAGCAATGACAGACCTTTTAACAGCGTATCGCGCATTCGAAGCAAATCAAAAAGTGCTGCAGGCATATGATAAGAGCATGGAGAAAGCCGTAAACGAAATTGGACGCGTTAACTAAATAAGGAAATGGTAAATGATTTTCATTAACCGTTGAATTTTCGTATAATAGGGAGGTACTAGATAATGTTACGTACAATGATGACTGCGACAAATACATTGTCACAAGTTCAACAGCAACTAGATACAATCAGTTCAAATATTGCAAATAGTAATACGCATGGTTATAAAGCACAGCAAGCGAATTTTTCTGAAATGCTTTATCAACAGTTTAATAACGATGAATATGACCGTACTGTAAGGGATACACCTGTAGGCATTCGTTATGGTGTCGGGGCACAAATTGGTCAAATCCAATCAAACCAGGCACAAGGTTCAATTCAATTGACAGAACGTGATTTGGATTTTGCTTTAACAACGAAAAACCAATACTTTAATGTATTGATGCAAAATGATGCAGGTGACGTACGTACTGCCTATACACGTAACGGTAGCTTTTATGTAACTCCTACAGAAGCTGGAATTGTCACACTAGTGAACAGTGACGGATACCAAGTAGCAGATGCAAACGGTCAGCCGATTACATTCCCAGATGATGTGACACAGTTTACGATGGATTCGGATGGCACTTTAGTGGCAAACTATGATAATGGTGCAACCTTAACTTTCCAATTAGGTATTTCATCATTGCAAAAACCACAAGTAATGGAAAAATTACAGGGTGGGACATATATTGGTTTACCAGAAAACCTGGACGAGCTTGGATTTACACAGGCACAAGTGCTAACGGATTTACAAGGAGCAAATCGTCAAGTAGGTATACAAAAAGGTGCGCTTGAAATGTCGAACGTAGATTTATCGCAAGAGATGACAAATCTGATACAGGCACAGCGCTCATATCAATTTAATACACGTGCGGTAACCATTGCAGACCAAATGCTTGGATTAATTAACGGCATTCGCTAAGCAGTATTTCTAAGGGAGAAAAATTATGACAAAAGAGCTAGATAGACGAGTTGTACAACAAGAGCCTCCAGCAAAAAAGACGAGACGTAGGTTAAGAGAAGTTTCTGAGCCAAACACGGATCAGCCTGCTCGCTGGGTCCGACTTCGTCTAATTCCCATTTGGCTTCGAATAATAGTTGTCTTCCTTCTCTTTGGTATCGCAACAATTGTAGGGCTAATTGTTGGCTATAGTATCATAGGAGATGGCGCTACATCGGATGTTTTAAAAGGGGATACATGGCAGCATCTTCTCAATATTATCAATGGGAAAGAGTAGGGGATTGTCGGGAAGGTCATTACCGAACGATCCCTTTACAACGAAAAAGTAAATGCGGAAAAGCTGCAAAAAATCATGCGCTTTTCTTCCATGCTTTCGTTGATTTATTGATCCATACATAATTGGTAACATTTTTATACATAATATTATAGAGTAAATGAGGGGGATTATTTTGTTAAACTCAGAACAAATTCAAAATATATTACCACACCGTTATCCGTTTTTACTAGTAGATCGTATTCTTGAAATAGAAGAAGGAAAGCGTGCACTAGGTTTAAAAAATGTTTCGATAAATGAAGAATTTTTCAACGGTCATTTCCCTGGCTACCCGGTTATGCCGGGGGTATTAATTGTCGAGGCATTAGCACAAGTAGGCGGCGTTGCTCTATTAAATGCACCACAATTTAAAGGAAGACTTGTTTTCTTAACAGGTATAGATAATTGTCGTTTTAAACGACAAGTTGTACCGGGCGATCAATTAAAGCTAGAAGTGGAATTTATAAAATTGCGTGGGCAAATGGGTAAAGGTCGCGGTATTGCTACTGTAGACGGCGAACTTGTATGCGAATGTGAGATTTTGTTTGCGATCGGACCAGAACAGCCAAAGTAAGCCATTTGCATTTATAACTTAAAGATTATAAAATATAAAGGTTGAACAAATTATTCAACCTCTTTTTTACAAAATTTTAACAAATTACGCAATTAGAGAGATTATTGCAAGTTACCCCTTTTTTATGGAAGTTTCAAACACTCATATACAATGAGCGAAGTTCGGCTTTAAACGTAGGAGGTTTTAAAATAGATGTATAAACAACTGTCTTCAGGCGTAAAAATTAGCATTACACGATCAATATCGACGTCGTTTGAAGCTTATTTAGCAAGCATTGGTTGGGATGAGGAAAAGTTTTCAATGGAAGACTACATGGCCAGCTGGCAAAATTATTTTAAGGAAAATGCGGCATGGATTGATAAGATCCCAGCAGACATTTTACTGAGCACAGAATTCCATGAAGAAATTGCAAAGAAAATGGACGAGGTCATTTCAAAAATTTTAAATGAAGAGCCAACAGAAAAGCAAAAAAAAGAAATTGCTAAATTACAGAAAAAATTAGGAACAAATTTCAAATTTGACTGTAAAGCAGAAGCCGCTTATGTTGAACAGCTTTTAAAAGATAAATTAAAATAACCAAAATTTTTTGTAGGATAGATCCTTCTTTTCCCGGGCAATCTATGTACGATCACATGAGGACATGATGTGATTGATCAATGATTGCATACGGAGAGGAGGGATTTTTTTATGCGAAAATCATTATTATTAGCAATTTCACTTGGGTCGGCGTTATTTTTAGCGGCGTGTAACAACGATGATAACGCTCAAAATGGCAATACTCCAGCGGGCGATGTCAAAAATGGTGTTAATGATGTAATGGATGATACACGTGACGTCATTGATGATACGGTTGACACGGTCGATCCGAATGCCAAAAACGGGCAAACAAATGAAAGTACAATGGACAACAATGCCAATGTACCGAATGGCTCAAGCGGTCCAAATGGTGATAACGGTGTAACTGCACCAGGTGCACCATCCGTAAACCAGGAAGATATCATTGAGGATCGAAAAGACCGAGATGATAAAGACAAGATAGACAATCAATAATTAAAAAGAACCAGCGTTCAATTTGGACGCTGGTTTTTTTTAGGGACGAGTGAGAATTTGGGGTTTATTCGCCACATTGGATCGATAATTGACAAGTGTTCAGTATTATCAGCTTGGTATTGAAAAGGGTCGCTATACAATAACTTTGAATTGAAATTTGCCACTTTTATCAATTTAAACGCCACTCTTGGGTCGATATTCGACAAATCCTCTGAAATATTCGTCACTTAGGATTAGATAATCGCCACTTCAGCCTCGATAATCGTCAAATAGAAAAATAATCGCCACTTAGGATCATATATTCGTCACTTAATGAATTTTATTATCCGCTTGATATTGAAAAGTGTCGCTATACAATAACCTTAAGCTGAAATTCGCCACTTTTATCAATTTAATCGCCACTCTTGGGTCGATATTCGACAAATCCTCTGTGATATTCGTCACTTAAGATTAGATAATCGCCACTTCAGCCTCGTTAATCGTCAAATAGAAAAATATTCGCCACTTAGGATCATATATTCGTCACTTAATGAATTTTATTATCCACTTAATATTGAAAAGGGTCGCTATACAATAACCTTAACTAGAAATTCGCCACTTTTATCAATTTAATCGCCACTCTTGGGTCGATATTCGACAAATCCTCTGAAATATTCGTCACTTAGGATTAGATAATCGCCACTTCAGCCTCGATAATCGTCAAATAGAAAAATAATCGCCACTTCAACCATGATATTCGTCAAATCCTCTGTCATATTCGTCACTTAAGATAAAATATCCGCCACCTACAGAAGTTACTGAATGTGTACCTTTCGCACTCTTTTTTCTTCCCATTGTAAAATGTCTTCGGGAATAATATAATAAGTTCCTTTTTTCGTACCATGGCGCTCGAGGCCGAGTCGTACTAAAAGTTTTGAAGCAGCTTGGATACTTTGAATTCCGAAAAACTCACGGAACTGCTGATTAGTAATTTTTTCGCTAATTAAAATACGGTAATGATGGAGTGTTTCGAAGAGGGCAGAACGACTTTTTAACTTGCAAAAATTGCAAATAAATAAACCATAATGATAATGCATCGTATTTTCAAAGTTACACTGTTTACAGAGGACGCCTTTACGAAGTCGATTCGAGCTGATGAAACGGCGTGGAGGAAGGGGCTTATAAAGTTGATTAAGTTTTGCAATAATAACATTAATGTTAGCGTTTGATTTTGATGTATTGCGATATAGATTTTCAATAAAGCTCGGGACACCGCTAATATGGAAAATAGGGAAACTGTCCAGTGATTCATCCAACATCGCTTGGAAATTTGCAATGACAACAGCAAAATAAACTGGAATATTAATTTGCCATTTTCTCAAACATTGTTCCAAAAATAGCTGGTGACGGTATACTTGATCAAGCGGATTACGGAAGTTTTCGCGCTTGTCGTTATGGATGCGGAAAAATTCATGTTGTCCAGGTTTGTAGAATAATGTGCCGGATAGTTGCTTTACTTCAAAAATCAAAATAAAGAATGGAGTAATTAAAATTGCATCCATTTGGTGTGAAAAGCCATTTTCATTCATACATTCGAAATTATAAATTATGTGATAATCCGTTTTAAAGAAATAATCAGAAAGAGTTTGCTTTAGCTTCACTTCACCTGATAATCCCGCCTCCAACCGATAAAACTCCTGCTGAATTGAACTTACCTCATAGTCATCTGGTAAAATTCGTTTCATTAAGGTTTCTGTATAAAGATAATGTTTTGATTTTTGCACTGACTACACCTCCACCATAAATATACGATGTGTGAAATTTATTTACAAATTACACCAAAAGTGCAATTTTAAACATATTTCTAAAGTAAATTGCTGTTTACACTTATCTGTACATACCAAATATTCATTTCCACAAAAAAAGTACGGCATCAAGTACCGTACTTTCACTTTTTATCTTTTAACGAAGGACGATTACGCATCCCTTGTTCAAATGCCTCAAGAAGTTCATCATTACGTAAACCATCCTCAAGCAGCTTTCCTAATAATAGCTCCGCGTACTTTTTACGTTGTGCCTTTAATCGTCCTTTTATAAGCACTGAAATTTTATCGTCCAATTTTGTAATGGAATGAACGACAACTGCAAACGGTGCTGGTTCATTGTCAGGAAGAGAGATAATGGCACGTGCATCGATAGCTTCGCCGGACGTGATAAAGCTTTGGAAAAAATCATAGTATGTATCTTCTGTAAAAAGCTCTAAAATCCACATTTGATGGCTGTTTTCCTGGTTAATAATAATGCCATCAATTAAAGGGATTTTTTTGATTTCATTCGAAAGTAATAAATCAAAAGCAAGCATTTTAAAGGTCTTCAATTAATAAATCCCCCTCAATTGTCTTTTGTAAAAGTATAACATATAAAAAATGCGAAACTGTAAGAATCAGCATACTTAAATTAATGCTTTCAAGCTATTGTTTATTAGTATTTACCTAAAAATCATTCTAAAAACAAGTATGTTAAATTAAATTTTTCGAAGTCCATTTCACTTGAAATCGTCATTTTGCCGTTTTGCCAAAAAAGAATCATGTGGCTATGATAAAGCTAGTTCCGAAAGAAGGGAGGTTAATGAATGAATCATGTTGGACTTGTAGGAAGAACAACGAAAGATGCTGCACTAAGACAATTATCGGAGGGGCGTATGCAAACAAGTTTCACAGTCGCCGTCAATCGCCCATACAAAAATAGTGAAGGGAAGGTTGATGCGGATTTCGTACAATGTATTGCATGGGGGAAAACAGCCGAAGTGATTACGAAGTATTGTGGAAAGGGTTCGCTCATCGGTATAAAAGGACGTCTGCAATCAAGAACTTATTTAAATCGTGATAATCAAAAGGTGTATACGATGGAAGTGAATGCTGAGGAAGTCCAATTTTATGCACTCAAAACCCCAGGTGAAGTGGAAATACTTGCATCACCGCCCTCTATTTCAGCAGATTTCGTGCTACCCGAACATGATAGCAAACTCGTAAAACCACTTTAATTTGTATACTCTCCTAAAAGTAAAATTCCTATAGCGGAGGTGAACAGCTCTAATCTACTGTTTGACCGCACAGTAGTACATTCTTTCTCACAATCCTATAACAACTAAATAAAAGTAGTGAAGTAAGCATAAAAAGAGTCTACTTCATGGCGTAAAAGTAGACTCTTTCTATTATTTTAAATTGCCTGTATCGAGAACGAGTAAATCCATTAGTTCTGAATCGTCAAGCTCGGTCAGCCATTTACTCGACTGTATTAATTCTTCGGACAGTGTAGATTTCATTGCAATCATTTTATCGATTTTCTCTTCAATTGTCCCAATCGTTACAAACTTATGCACCTGGACAAACTGAGTTTGCCCAATTCGATAAGCCCGGTCTGTTGCCTGGTTTTCCACTGCTGGATTCCACCATCGATCGGCATGGAGTACATGTGTAGCTGCAGTTAAGTTAAGTCCAGTACCGCCAGCTTTAAGCGAAAGTAAAAATACAGGGAATTCACCTGCCTGAAACTGTTCGACTAAATTGTCGCGCTGTTGTTTTGGCATGCTCCCAGTCAGGAATGGGACATCCACATCATAAAGCTCTGTTAAGCAATGCTGGATTAAATTCCCCATACCGATATACTGAGTGAAAATTAAACATTGCTCACCATTATCAATAATTTCCTTTGTCATTTCAATAATACGCTTAAGTTTTACTGAACGATTCACCATACTATTCGCTCCATCAAATGGCTCTTTTAAGAACAGGGCAGGGTGATTACATAGTTGTTTTAGTTTATTGAGCATTTTTAAAATACGCCCTTTTTTCTCAAACCCAGTCAGTTGTTCAAGTGATGCCAGCGTATCTTGAATATAACCTTCATAATGTGCAGCTTGCTCAGGTGTAAGGGCGCAAAATTCAAGCGATTCTTGCTTTTCCGGTAAGTTCAGCTGAAGCTCGGGATCCCGCTTTGAACGACGCAGTAAAAACGGACGAATCTTCATCCGTAAAACGCGCTTATGGCTTTCTGACTCATCGCGTTCAATTGGTGTAATAAAACTATCCGCAAACTTCGTAAAGCTACCTAAGTACCCTTTATGAATAAAGTCAAAAATGGCCCAAAGTTCTGAAAGGCGGTTTTCAACAGGTGTCCCAGTTAACGCAATATGATGATCGCCCTTTAATTTACGGATGGCACGGGATTGCAGTGTTTGCATATTTTTAATGTTTTGTGCTTCATCTAAAGCGATTGTTGACCAATCAATTTGCTGTAAATCATCCGCATCCTGAGTAACCGTTCCATATGTCGAAAGAATAACATGAGGACGTTGAGTCTCTAAATAGCTTGTTAAGTCATTCCCTTTTAAACGACGGGGGCCATAATGTGTATAGACTTCTAAATCAGGAGCAAAGCGAGTTAACTCTTTTTGCCAGTTTCCGACAACCGATGTAGGGCAAACAATTAATGTCGGTTTATCAATTTGTAGCACGGATACTGTATGAAGCATATACGTGATAAGCTGTACAGTTTTTCCAAGCCCCATATCATCCGCTAAACAGGCACCAAATTTCTGGTCACGCATAAAGACGAGCCATTCAAAACCTTCCTGCTGGTATGGACGTAATTCAGCATGGAGCTTAGCTGGTACATTGACTTTTGGTAGTCCTTTTTTATTTTGCAGCTGATCAATATAGGATTGAAGCGATTGCTGCATCTCAAATGCGAATAATGGGTCATCATGCTCGGCATCTAATTCATCATCTTCCAGAGGAGCAGTCAGCGTTTCAGGAAGTTCACGGAACAGTAAATCGCGTACTGTCCAATTTTCTTCTTTCGCTTGTTCCATAAGCTCACGCATTTCATTGAGCCATTCTGCATCGATACGGAACCATTCTGTACCGACACGAACAAATTCCCGTTTTTCGTCCACGAGTTTTTGGAAAGCTTCAGCTGAAATTTCTTCGCCATTCATCGAAAACTGCCATTTGAACGTCAAAATATCGTCAAGACCTGCCACACTTCGAGCGGATTGGTTATTTGCACTTACTCGTACGCGCATCTTAGATTGCCTTAATTCTTTAAGCCATGCGGGTAAAATTACTTCAAAACCTAATGCCTGTAATTTGGCTAGTTCCTGACGCAGAAAATCACGTACTTCCAGATCATTGAAATGGCTATGAATAAAGTGCGTACTTTCAGCATTTAATTGAATTAAATCGATTATTTGATTTTGTAGCTCTTCAATATTTTTGGCAATCGTACTCCACTTTTTGGGCAATGCCTCTTCAATCGGAAGTTTGCGTTTTGACGAAGCAGGTGTCCAATGTTTAATGGAACTGGGACTAATAAGGACGGTTTCTAAAATCCAATTTTCCTCATTTTCTTCTGGTTCGCGTAAGCGTAGTGCCATTTTAACACCGTCAAAAACATGCGAAGTTTGCATCGGCCAGCCACCACTTTGGAAAAAAGGAATGAGAGCCAATGTGTCTTCCTTAGTTAACCCTGCGTCCATCAGCTTTTGTTCGACCGCATATTGTAAGAGTTCATTTGGAAAAGAGAAGTCTTCTGCAGTTACCGTTGCCTGTTGCCAGAGTGCCGGATCGCTCCATAGTGGCAGAGTTGTTTGTAATGTTTGAAAATACTCAACGGTTTCCTCATCATAGGCAGCGAAGTCCAAAAATGGATGACGGTTTGCAGGTGAAAGAACATCGAGCAATTGAGCAGCTGATAGGATTAAATCACGTTCCTCCAAGGAAGTGCTTAATCCATAAAAATTTTGTTCAAACTTAAAAAATAGCGACGGAATCCAGTTAGCTGTCGGTAAGATTAAGTCATTTTTATTGTACGCAGTAGCGCGGAAGTAACCAGGACGTAACTCCGTAAGCTTGATGCGAATTACTTTCACAAAGGGTAGCTTTGTATTAAATAAATAATGCATAGTATTTGCGCTATAAACGCAATGTCACCTCCTATTAGCAAAATACATAACTTATCCGAGTAAGTTGCTTTTGTTCATTTCTTCTTGTAGCGCACGTAAACGCTTGAATTGTTGCTGTACGGCCTCAATATATGATGTGAAATAGTCGAGCTTTCCGGCTTTTTTGGAAGCATTTTTCATCGCACGCCATATACGTACTGCCTGTTTATAATTTTGACGTGACTTTTGCTGAATTTCCTCCATCGCATAATAATGATAAAGAGGAAGCGCGATTTCAGGAGATTGTGCGACAACATCCTTTAAGCCGCATTGCTCCAAATAAGGAATGGAGGACTTATAAAGTTGATGCAGTGCCACCCATTGATCGAAGCGATTGTGGCGCAATAAATAATTGGAAAATGACTCAATGCCGTATCGTCCAAAAGAAGCGTATAACCCCAGCTCTTCTTGTTCGGTTAACGAAATTTGTCCATATAGCTTATCGAGCTTACGTATAAACTTTTGGCGACGAATCGGGAGCAAATTGTCCTGTACGAACGTCTGTAATAAAGGAAGTGCCTTTTTCAAAATAATCGCCGCTTCATCGACATAGCCTTTGTGAAGAGCGTATTGTGCGACTTCAATAAAGCTTTCTACATTATCTTCATCCAGTATTTCCGTTACACGCTCTAAAGGTGATGTAGAGCCTAATAAAATATAGAAAATCGCCAATACTACATCTAAATCCAAATCTGTTTCGATATCAGAGCTTTGTTCTAAAATTATCAATTCGTTTGTAATGCGTTTCTTTTCATCAAAGAGCTTCGTCCAAAATTGTAAATACAGTGTCAGGCGGAATGATTTTGCTCCCTTTTCAATGAAGAGGATGTCCCGTACACTTTGCTGCAAGGCATCGTAAAACGGTTCAGTAGCAAATAAGCGTGTCGTTTTACTTAATGCATCGATCGAACGTAGAATGCGGCTTAATGTATTTTCCAAAAAGAATTGAAAATAATGATGTTCCATATCTGTTTTTGTTTTAACCGCATGCAAAAGGAAATGTTTCAAAATGGCAATGTCCATAAATAATTGGTATAGCTCCTGCCATTCCTGTTCATATGGACGATGACGCTGAATTTTTGAACGAATACTTTCATTTAGTGCAGAAAGTGCATAAGGTTCGATCGGCTGGTGTCCTTTAACCGCATAATTCAGTACTTCATCCGCCATCCGTTGCCAGTTTTCAGGGCTTCGTGCTGCTGCCAATGAATGCAGCGGAATTGATTTTTTAGAACGCCAATTTGAAAGCCATTGCTGTAAGGAAATAAAATATTGGGATAGCTTTAAAATGGTTGCGAGCTGATGCCGGCACAGTTCAGTTTTTGGGCAACTGCAGCTAATTTGCTTCTGTGGGAAATTAATCGTCACTTCCGCAGTATTCACATCCTGTATTTGGCATACTAAGATTTGAGAAAATGTAGAATAATGTGGCGGCTTGATTGCTTGGTTACGAATGGAAAACATAGCGCGAGTCACCAATTCTGCATCTTCATCGGCTGAAGGGTGAAGCTGATCTTCAAAAGTTTGTAATTTATGTTGAATAAAATCTTTATGAGCATGAGCAATTTCAGAAAACGTTAAACTCAAAACGGGTTTCCCCTCCTAATTATCAATTACGCCTCGGTGTTATTTGTCCGGATTTGGCTGTACGCTAGCGCAAAGAATCCTTCCTTCGAAAGTTGGAGGCTTTAACTTCTGCAACAAAAATTAGAGCTATCTCGTCCATAAGGGAGGAGCGTTCTGAAACATCACTCCACCTAAAAGGGACTTTGCTGCAAGAAGTTAAAAAAGTCGTTCCTTCCATTATAATACGAATTAATACAAAGCGGTAATCTGAATAGCGGGGAATTATTTTTTTAAAGGATGTTAAGTTTAGGGAGTTTGAAAAAAAGAAAGTATGGGGAAACTATAAGAAATGAGAAAAGCAGCAGGAACTTTTCGGTGAAATAATCCATATGATAATTGAAATTAGGTCTTAGGACTCGAATAAATGCAGTATAAAAAATTCAATAAAGGAGGAATTCCAATGATTCAAGTTCAATTTATGAAACCATTTTATACAAAAATGACAGGGTCGAAATTACGTTTAGTCTTTGCTTATCAATATTTTTCAATCACAAAAGAAGAGGAAATTTTCCACTTCATTCCGATTGAGGGGAAGGAAATGATTATTGATTTAAATTCAATGCAAGTTGAAAATTTATCAGAAGTATTTGTTTTCCAGCGCGGCAATCGATTTGTACGCCTTCCACTTTATCAACTTTTACTTGTATCCAACGTACATGAATATTTAATGCCTCTTATCGAGGAAGTTTCGAATCAAGTAAGACCAGCTGAAAGTGAAAAGCAGTACCAGTTTAATGAAGAGGTTGAAAATATTGTGCGTAACTTGGAAGAACATAATTTAACACGCTTAATTGATGATGCCCTAGAAGCACGCAACGAAGCATTATTCCATGACCTAATGGCAGAGAAGGCAAAATTAACTGGAGGCTACGCATCGTGATAGTCCAACATCAATATTAAATCCTGTTAGCTTATTTTAGCTAATGGGGTTTTTTCTTTTGGAATGTGTGCGGAGTTTGGGGAAGTGGCGAATATGCTGATGTGAGTGGCGATTAAATCATAAAAGTGTCTAATATAATTCAAATTGACGAATATCAAGGGTGAAGTGGACATTATTTGTTGCCAACTGTCTAATATCACATGTGAATGGTCGATTATCGGTTCAAGAGTGACGAATAAAACAGAAATAGTGGCGAATAAATGTGAACTATTATTTTTTAACTTTAAATTGGACATGATAAATCAAGAGAGTGGAGTTCATAACAAAAGCCGAACTTATACAAATGCTTATTTGAACGCTCTTCTTATTAAAAGCGCAACTTTAACAAAAAATAAAAACTATTTCACACAGCGAAGAGAAAGTTGTATACTGTAAGGCAGGACTATTTTTCTAAGCATTAAATTGCAACCATTCGATTATTAATTTCGTTACATATATAAAGCGGGAGTGAAAAACCGTATTAAATTGAATGCGGGCGAAATGCGCGGAACAAATTAAACAATAATCAAACAATGAGATATAGCTTTTTTGAAAGTGAAAGGGAGAAACGATCATGACAAAATCAATCTGTGTCGTTGGGTTAGGATATATCGGCTTACCAACGGCGGTAATGTTTGCAAATCACGGCGTAAAGGTACACGGTGTTGATGTGAATCCAGCAGCTGTGAAAAGTATTCAGGAAAAACAATTACATATCGAGGAGAACGGCTTACAAGAGCGCCTGAATAAGGCAGTAGATGAAGGCTTTTTAACTGCATCTACAACACCAGTAACTTCAGATGTGTACATTGTCGCGGTACCGTCACCGATTAATCCGGACAATACAGCGAATTTAGAATATGTTCGTCAGGCAACGGCTTCAATCGTACCTTTCGTGAAAAAAGGCGATTTAGTAATATTAGAATCAACAGTTCCACCAAAAACTGTTGAAAATGTAATGCTGCCAGAATTAGTGAAATCTGGTCTTGAAATTGGAACAGAACTATTTGTTTCACATTCTCCAGAGCGAGTTATTCCAGGCCGTATTTTTGAAGAGCTAGTTAACAATGATCGTATTGTTGGCGGAATTTCTCAAAAATCAGCGGAGCTTACAAAGGAGCTATACGAAACATTTGTAAAAGGCGAGATCCATTTAACAGATGCGACGACAGCAGAATTAGTAAAAGTTATGGAAAACACTTACCGTGATGTGAACATTGCATTTGCCAACGAATTAGCGAAAATGGCTGAGAAATTAGACGTGAATATTTGGGAAGCAATCAAATTCGCGAACTACCATCCACGTGTAAATGTTCATTTCCCAGGACCAGGTGTAGGTGGTCACTGTATCGCAGTAGATCCATGGTTCTTAGTGGAATTAGGTGGCGAACAAGCACAAATTATTCACCTTTCTCGTAATACAAATGACTCTATGCCAAGTTTCACAGCACAAAAAACACAAGCTATTTTAAATAAAAACGGTATTGCCGGTGCAACAGTCGGTGCTTTCGGTTTAGCATTCAAAGGAAATGTAGATGATATGCGTGAAAGTCCATCAACAATTGTTATTGATGAACTGCAAAAGCTTGGTTTAACAGTTGTCTCACATGACCCGCATATTAAGCAAAACAAGCATGAAACACAAACTCAAAGCATGCAGGAAGCTTTGGAGCAGGCAGATATTTTAGTGTTCCTAACAGATCATAAAGAATTCCGCGAACTTGACCCTGCTACGTTAAACGTAAAAAGTAAAATCGTATTTGATACGAAAAACTGCCTAAACCGCGAAGTTTGGGAAAAGGCAGGCTACCAGTTCCACTTACTTGGAGATGCTAAGAACTAATAAAGTAAATTCGGCAGTGCGTATAAAGCGTACTGCCTGCTGTGTTTATAGAAGCAATATTGAGAAAGGAAGAGTTAATATGAAAGAAACCGTACTCGGCATACAAGTTAATACCGAAAGTTATGATGATTTGTTGCCAATCGTATTCGAACAAATCGAAAAAGAGCAAAAATCATTAATTGTGGCCATTAACCCAGAAAAAATTATAAAAGCAAAAGAAGATCCGGCATTAAAAACACTTCTCAATAATGCTGAGTTTCAAATTCCGGATGGCATCGGTGTCATTTTAGCCTCGAAAATACAGAAGGGACAAATTACATCACGTGTCACAGGTGTAGATATGATGCTTCGTCTATGTGAAGAGTCAGCAAAGCGCGGAAAGCCGATCTTTTTATACGGCGGAAAGCCAGGTGTCGCTGACAAAGCAGCCGAGAAGTTAAAGGAACTATATCCAACGATTCAAATAGCCGGCACACAGGACGGCTATGAAAAGGATAATCAAAAGATAATAGACAAAATTAATGAAGTGAAACCTGATTTATTATTTGTTGCAATGGGATCGCCAAAGCAGGAAAACTGGATCAATGCAAACAGAGATCAGCTGCATCCAACGATTTATCAAGGAGTGGGTGGGTCATTTGATGTACTGGCCGGAAATGTGAAGCGCGCACCAGAAGCTTTCCAAAAGGTGGGTATGGAGTGGTTTTACCGTTTAATGAAGGAACCACATCGTATTAAACGTCAAATTGCGTTGCCTTTATTTTTATTAGAAGTGGCACGTAGCCCTAAAAAGAGCAAGTAATGGAAAAAAAATAGTGTAATCTTTGTAATATTTGATTGTGTATTTGTAATGTAAGTGTTACACTAAATTCAGTAGTAAGATTTCCTCTACAATATATAGTTAAATTTATACTTTTCCCTGCAAGGAAAAAAACGGTTGGTAGCCCGAGAAAAAGGCTTTAGCATTTAAATGCTAAAGCCTTTTTCTTTTTTTATTTTTGTCGAAATTTATCGAATAGGTTCTATAAATTTGTACTATTAATATAATAGCTAAGTAGTAAAAAATATGTTCACATAAATAATCATTATATTATAAAAGTAATATTTTAGTAATATTTGTAATGTTATAATTCCATTTAAACCCTTGGTATTACTGTATTATATAACCAAATTCATACCTTTTTAAGTTATGAAAACCTAAATTTAACAAATAGAATAACTATATTAAAATAGGTTTATCGATTATTTGTGAAAGAAAATGTTGTCTTTATGAGTATATGTGTGTCATAATTAAAGAAATTTTAAGTTATCTGAATATATTTGCTGTTATATATCTTCTACCTAATATAAACAGGTGATTTGTGGGTTTATTGGTAAAAAAAGATTGACATAGTAAATGTATACTACTAGAATTTATGTGTAGTTAGTTTTTCTGCACATTTTTCGTGTGGGTAACTAAAATTATTATTTTCACTTATGAGGAGGAAATTTTTCAATGGCTAACCAACCAAAGAAATACAAAAAATTCGTAGCAACAGCTGCGACGGCTACATTAGTAGCATCTGCAATCGTACCAGTTGCATCTGCTGCATCATTATCGGACATTTCAGGTAACACACACGAGGAAGCAATCACTGCATTAGTAAGTGATGGTATCATCTCTGGTTACCAAGATGGCACATTCAAGCCTAACAAAGAATTAACTCGTTCTGACGTAGTTAAATTATTAGGTAAGTTTTTAGAAACTAAAGGTTATGAAGCTGCTGCTGACTACAAAACTCGTCCAGCATTTGCTGACTTAACTACAAAAACTAACGAAGAGTTATTAAAATACGCTTCTTTAGTTAAAGAAGCTGGCGTATTCGTAGGTTCTAACGGTAACCTTTTAGCTGGTGACCCAATCACTCGCGAAAACATGGCTATCACTTTAGTACGTACAGTTAACACTGTATACAATATCAGCTTAGAAGAGTACGTAGCTACTCAAGATTTCAAAGGTGATGTAACTGACTTAACTCAAGCTAAAGCAGAAGCTCGCACAGCGATTTCTGTATTAGACTTCTATGACATTACAAACCCAGCTGCACCAGCGTTCAACCCAAAAGGTAACACAACTCGCGGTCAATTCGCGTCATTCTTACACAAAACAATCACTGCTGATTACACAGCTGCTGGTCAAGAAGATCAAGAAGCTTCATCAGTATTACCTACTGCAATTGCATTTGAACAAACTTCAATCCAAGGTACTTATGGTGAAACAGTAACTTTAAAGGCTAAAGTAACTGTAGCTGAAGGTGAATCTACAACTAACATTCCTGTGAAGTTTGATATCTTCCATGAAAAATTAGTTAACGATACAACTATCGTTCCTCAAATTACAGAAACTGTAAAAACTGACGAAAATGGTGTAGCAACTTATACTTATACTCGTTCACAAGGTAATACAGATAACGTAAATGCATATGCAACTGGTAAACCAGCATTAAAAGCAGCTGCAAAAGTATACTGGGATACAAACTTAGCAATTAAAGATGTTACAGAAGGAACAACTTTAGCTAATGGTGAACAAAAAGTTTACCAAATTACTGGTGAAAACAATGAATTAGTTTACGTAGCTTTCAAAGAAAACTTAAATGTAGCTCCTGAAAAAGCTGTTCGTGGTGTAGAGTTCCTAGGTTTAAACACTACTGGTGATTCTGCTACTGCTAAATTTGCTTATGAATATACAACTGGTGGATATGCTGTAGGTGTTATTCGTTTAGATGCTACAGGTAAAGCAAACTTAGTATTAACTGGTGATGATGCAGCAGTAACTCCGATTGCTTTCGTAAACAACCCAGGCACAAATGCTAAGTATGATGCTACTGCTTTACAAGCTGTAGGTTCAACAGTAACATTTGCTAAAGAGTCAGTATTTGATTTATCAATTAAAGCTGAAGGTAACCAAACTGCATCTATTAACTTAAACGATGTTCAGACTGGTGGACGCGACTATGTTGCAACACTTAAGAATAAAGAAGGTAAAGCATTAGCAAATGCAGAACTTTTTGTAACTTTTAATAACGAAACAACAACATTGCGTAATGAAGTACGTGTATATGATGTTGATGGTGAACGTGTAAATCCGACAACTACTGACTCAGTAACATTCCGCATTGTTACAGATAAAGATGGAGTAGCTAAGTTTACAGTTAGTCACCCTGATGCTGATGCATTTGTAACACCAATTGCATTTATTGACAATGGTACAGGTGCAGGTTCTGAACCTGGTAAATTAGATAAGAAAGATTTACAAGTTACAGGAGAAATCACTTACTTCCGTACTACAAGAGCTGCTGATTACAGAAGTGAATTAGTAGTTACAAATGCGGATGATAAGGAAGTTACAACATTCGGTAGCGACACAGTTGCAGAATTTTCTTACCAATTATCTGATCAAAATGGTAAAGCTCGTTCATACGGTTCAGATACACCAGTACAATTTACAGTACGTGCAGGTGCACAAGCAGTTGAATTAGTAGATGCAGCTGGTAACCCTGTTGTAGAAAATGGAGTAGCTGTTGTAATCCCTGCATATACTTCAAAAACAATCTTAAACCGTACTGTAGTTGCTGGGCAAACGGATGTTTCTATCTACTTAAAATCTAACGGTTCAGATGTTCGTGTTACTGCAACACCAACAAACACTGGTTTATCAGGCTTAACATCTGTTACTAAAACAGCAACATTCTTATCAGGTGCAAGTACTTCTTACTTCACGATTTCAGATGTAGTACAAACTACTGAAACTAATCCTACTTCTAGAGATGCTGCGTCAATTACATTAACATTTACTGAAGCAGTAGCAGCTACAAGTATTGAAGCAACTAAAACAGGTGGTACACGTGGTACAATAACTACTGACGCTGCTAACAACAAAGTTCTATATGTAGGCTTTGGTGCTGCCCCTGTATCTGTTGGAGAAACAGTATCTATTTCTTACAAAGGTAAAGTTTACAGCTTTGTATATGAAACAAATGCTGCTAACAACAGAAATGTATTTAGAGCACAGTAATAATTTTACTTTAAGAAGCTAGGATTAATATAATTCTAGGTTATAAAAAGCAGAATTGCATATGCAATTCTGCTTTTTAATTGTAATTGTATTGTTTGATGGGTCTTTAGGTGATATATGGTATGGGATAATAATCCTGGGAATGTCCTTTTATAAATGTTTTGAGAATTAAACAGAGATTTAAAACAAAAATAGCTGATCTATTTCATGAGTTATAGGGAAATTTATCTGGTGTTAAAAGTATAGTAGTTAGTTTAATGACTTATTAATATAACTTACTTAATATTAATGAGAAGATTATAGCTTTAGGCATTTTTGAATCTATAACAATATTTTGGTTTTGTCATATAACTTAAAATCCAATCAAAAATTTTTTCGAGTTAGCATTTTAATTGAGTGCATTAAATTATTATAAAACATACTTATGTTAGGTATTCTGAATTCTAGTTTAAATTATAAATATAGGGAATTATAAGGAAAAAGAGTGAATGATAGTGTATAATGTAAATGTTATTCAAAAGTCAACACATAAAGGATTGTGAGCAATGCAATTTACAGAATCGACAAGAAAATACATATTAATAGGGTTTGTTGCTTTTATTATCGTTGGTTTTATTAGTGCAAAAGTTCTGGGGAGTAAACAGGATGAAGAGTTTTTAGTAGACGATACGCTTTATCAACAAGCGAATCAACTATACAACGAGGGGAATTATCCAGCTGCAGGGGAGTTAATTGATGATTTACTGTTACGTCAGCCAAATTCTGAAATCGTCAATTATTTGGGTGGGTTAATTAATGCGAATAATGGTAATTATAAACAATCTGCTATTTTACTTCAAAAGACAATGGATATTAATCCCCATAAAGTAGAGGATCCAATGTTTATGCTGCAATTTGGCGAAGTGCTGTTATTCGCTGAGCGCTTTGAAGACTCTAAAATCGTTCTCGAAAAATGCCGTGAGTGGGGTTGGCTACCAGAATCTTATCCTACCTATCAAGAACGTGTGACAGAATTGTTAACTCAAATTGAGAATATGTAATAAGGAAGGTAACTTAAAATGACTTCATTTTATGAAGAACTTCATAAATCCGAAAAATTTAGTGACGAAGCAGAAAATATTCAGTCCCGTGCCACAATTGATAAATGGATTTTTCGATTATTATTATTATTAATCGGTTTTATGCCATTAATCGTTATGGCAAATGTAGAAGAAGTAATCAGTCCTTTAGTATCGAATGTAGAGCTACTTTCAACAGGCGTAAAAGGAGATTTATTTACACATTATAAAGCATTGGTTGTGCTAATAATTACGATAGTCACAGGTGTAATGCTGTTAGTAAAAGTATTTTTTATGGATGGGAAGATTCACAAAACATATTTAAACTATTTTTTAGGTCTCTTTGTAGTAGCTATTGTTATATCAACCATAGCCTCTCCAAATATTTCGGTTGCTTTAAATGGTCAATATAACCGTTCAGATGGTGCAATTAGCTGGCTGTGCTATGTGTTATTAATGTTTATAGCAATGAATATTGAATATCCCAAAAAAGCAGTTTCCTATATTATGTATAGCATGGTGCCGTTTGTATTAATTAATCTATACATAATTACGATGAATTTCTATGGGGCGGATTTATTGATTAATAAGTCTGAATTGCAGAAGTTTATTTCGCTGTTTTTACCTGAAGGAGCAAATATTTCAGAAGAATCTCAATTGGTAGGTACATTAAACCAATGGAATTATATGAGTGGCATGTTTGCGATTATGACGATAATGTATTTAACTTGGGCTGTTACTGTGAAGAAATGGCATGAAACTATAATAGGGGCTATCATGGCTAGTGTTGCAATTACAATTATGTTTATGTCGGTTTCTACGAGTGGATTTTTGACAGTTTTATTATTATTATTCATCATATTAATTTCAGTTTTATTGACAGAAAAAAAAGGACAAGCAATCGCGGCATTAGCAATTTTCTTAGTGATTGCTGCACCAATGTTCCATGTTTTAGCTGAAAAGAATATACGTGTATGGAATGAATCATTCGGGTTCATTATTGAGAAAAACCCCTATTTGGATGAAGCAGCAGAACTCATTAAGACAACTAATGTAACATATGCAAGTGGAAATGCGTTTGAATTGCCGGTACTACCTGAAAGAACATTAGCGGCAGGGTCTGGTCGTGTATATATTTGGGACAAAACACTAGAATTAATAAAAGAACGTACTATATTAGGATATGGTAATGATTCTTTATTATATAATTTCCCACATTATAATATCGATTCACGCGCAGGCGGATGGGACGAGAACACGATTACAGATAAACCACATAATGCATTTATTGGAGTATTATACGGTTCTGGAATTATTGGTCTACTTTCGTTAATAGTTTTATTGATAACGATGGGAATTAAAACGTATAAATCTTTATTAAATAGATCATGGACAATTTTCATATTAGCTATTACAGCTTTAGCATATTTTGCACAAGCGATGTTTAATGATTCTTTACCGGCTATTTCAGCTTTTGCATTTATTATTATGGGGATGTTGATTGCGTTAGAACAACATAAGAATAAGGAGAATATATCAAATGGAAGAAACGATTGAGTTGCGAGAAATAATTTCAATTTTATTAAAGGGTAAATGGTTAATCTCAATTTGTACAATCATTGCCTTGATATTTGCGGGTATAATTAGTTGGTTTTTATTGGAAGAGAAATATGAATCAAAGGCAGTTGTACAAATTTCTAGTGGTGTACAAGATGCAGGTATAATGTCAAATTACGTAGCGGCTGAATTTACACCAATAGTATACATGCAACGAATGCAAAATGTAGAGCAGAATAAAAAGTATTTTAAAGCAAATGGTATTGATAATTTCAAAAGTACAAATTTAACGGTGGGAAATCAGCCAAATACGAATTTAGTAGAAATGAAATATAAAGCTAACACCCCTGAAGAAGCACAAAACCATTTAAAACTAGTCATGGAGAAAACGAAAAGTGAAGTAAGTACTTCTATGAAAGAAACATTAGATCAACTAGAACAAAGTTTTTTAAAAGAATCAAAAAGCCTATCTAATGAAATTGAACAGTTAATGTCAAGATACAATAATGTCATTACAAAAAATAAATTACCAGAAGTATTAATATTACAAACAATTTCTTCATCGCAATTTGTATTGAATTTAGCACCTGAACACTCAAGTGCATTATCCAATGTTACTGGAACCATTCAAAATGAATTATTACAGCTAAAAGCTCAAATTGATACTAAATCAGAGGAATATCATTCTGTATTAGCAAAATATCAATCTGTAAAAACAGGTTTGGATAGTTTTAAACCAGATCCCTTTATTCGGGTAATTATTGACCCTACTTTAGCAGAGAATTCAACTTCTCCAAATAAAGTATTAAACTTAGGGATTGGACTAGTATTAGGTTTGATAATTGGAATTGGCTTAGTATTTTTCCGATTCTACTGGAAAGCATCCGCTATAAAGTAAATATAGAAAGAGGTAACAAAGAATGAGTTATAAATTAAGATATATCATATTTTTTATAATGGACTCATGTATTGTTCTCTCTGCAATTTTTATGAGCTATTGGCTACTGCACCCTACTTTAAATGTTTATTCTAATAAAGTAATTGTATTCAGTGCGATTACTTTATTGATCAGTCATCATATCGCTGCGTATTTTTATAAGCTTTACACAAGAGTATGGAGCGTTGCCTCGGTACGGGAATTACTAACAATTGCTTATGCGGTAACTATCTCAGTAACTGCTGCAAGTATTTTACAGCAAATTATAAATAATGATATTTATTTTCGTGTAATGGTAGTAACATGGCTCTTACATATAATTATGATAGGTGGATCAAGATTTTTATTAAGGTTATTAAATGATAAAGAATCTTTTAAAAATCATCATAACATTAAAAGGGTATTAATTGTTGGAGCTGGTCAAGGTGGTTCAATGCTAGCAAAAAACATTCAGAATACAAGTGGAAAAGATATACAGGCAGTTGGATTTGTTGATGATGATGTTAATAAAAAACATTTAAATATAATGGGTTTACCTGTTTGGGGTACAGTATCTGAGATTACAAAAATAGTAGAAAAAAAGCAAATTGATGAAATTATTATTGCCATCCCATCGCTTTCAAAATCAGGGATTAAAACGATTTACAATAAATGTGCAACAGCAAATGTAAAAATTAAAATTATGCCGAAAATTGAAGATGTTATGACTGGAAAAGTTTCTGTTAATGAACTAAGTGATGTAGATATAAATGATTTGCTTGGTCGTGAAGAAGTAAAGCTTGATATGATTGCGATTTCGGAAAAGTTAACTGATAAGGTTATTTTAGTAACGGGTGCAGGCGGTTCGATTGGATCCGAGATTTGTCGGCAGGTTATGAAGTTTCAACCGAAAAAGCTACTTCTATTAGGACATGGTGAAAACTCTATTTACAATATTAGTATGGAACTTCAGGAGAAAATTGAGAGTAACTCTGTTATCATCCCAATAATAGCAGATATTCAAGATCGAGAACGCATTTTTGAAATCGTGGAGCTATATAGACCCCATGTAATTTACCACGCCGCTGCTCATAAACATGTCCCGCTGATGGAATATAACCCTCGTGAAGCGGTAAAAAATAATATTTTTGGTACGAAAAATATTGCAGAGGCAGCTCATACTTTTGGCGTGAAGCGTTTTGTTATGATTTCTACAGACAAAGCCGTCAACCCACCTAATGTAATGGGCGCAACAAAAAGAATTGCAGAAATGGTTGTTCAGAATTTAGCTTCCCGTAGTACAACGAACTTTGCAGCTGTGAGGTTTGGTAATGTACTTGGCTCTCGAGGTTCAGTAGTACCCCGCTTCAAAGCCCAAATCGCAGCAGGTGGTCCAGTGACCGTAACACACCCAGATATGACACGTTATTTCATGACGATACCAGAAGCAAGCAGACTAGTTTTACAAGCGGGGGTATTAGCTAAAGGTGGAGAAGTGTTTGTACTAGATATGGGTGAGCCAGTGAAAATAATTGATTTAGCAAAGAATGTAATTCGTTTGTCAGGTTTTAGGGAAGATGAGATTCAAATTGAGTTTACAGGTATTCGTCCTGGAGAAAAAATGTATGAAGAACTATTAAATCCTGAGGAAATCCATGAGGAAAATATTTATCCGAAAATTCATGTTGGGAAGGCGAATACATTAGAAAATGAAGAATTAAACTTACTTTTGAAAACGATATTAGAACAAGATTCTTGTTTAGTTAAATCTTTATTAATTGATATTGCGAATAATAAAAATTATGAACTAAATGCTAGTGATTGTTAAAGAATCTTTTAATAGAGCAAATATTATTTGAAAATACTAATTGCTGAGGGGAAGATAATATACTCATTAAGTGATTAAATAATTTATTTGGTTAGAGTATATCTTTAAAGAATATTAATTAAGCTATAGAGGGAAGTATAAAATGAATCAGATACGTATGGGTGCAATTTTGTCATATATTTCAATATTTTTAACTTTTGCTGTTGGCTTAATATACACACCAATACTAATAAGGTTGTTGGGTCAAACCGATTATGGATTATACTCATTAATATTAGCCATTGCGTCGTATTTGAGTTTATTGGATTTAGGTGTCGGGAATGCAATTGTTCGTTATATTGCGAGAAATAGAAGTATTGGAGATTCTAAAAAAGAATCAGATTTAATTGGTCAATTTTTGATATTTTTTTCAATTATAGGATTTTTAACAATGGTATTAGGAATGATTATTTACATGATGGTACCAGACATTTTTAAAAATAGTATTGATACTTCAGATATAAATACTGCTCAAATTATGGTACTTGTTTTAAGTTTGAATTTTGCATTATCCTTTCCATTGAATGTTTATAGTGCAGTATTACAAGCGTATGAAAAATTTATTTTTTTAAGATTAAGCTCAATTGTAAGAATATTGCTAGTGCCAATTTTGACGTTATTCACTTTACAAGTGGGTGGGCATTTAATTACTATGACCGTAATTACATCGTTGGTGAATATTTCTATTTTAGTTATAGGGTATATTTATGCTAAAAGATATATTGGTATAAGGGTTACTTTTTCTCCTATTGAAAAAAATTTTAAAAAAGAAATTTTTTCTTATGCATTTTTAATTTTTTTAACATCTATTGCAGATAAAATTTATTGGCAAACGGATCAAGTATTATTAGGGATAATGGAAAATTCTAATATCGTAGCAATATATGCAGTTGCTATTCAATTTATTATGATTTTTATGTCTCTATCGACTGCTATAAGTAGTTTGTTTTTACCTAAAATATCTCAGATTGTAACTGAAAAAAATCATACTACTCAAGTAAATGATTTATTCCTTAAGATTAGTAGAGTTCAATTTTTTATAATAGCTTTGGCTTTTAGTGGTTTTATATTATTTGGTCGTGAATTTATTATATTATGGGCTGGTAAATCCTTTGAAACTGCTTATGCTATAGTTGTTATCTTAATGATTCCTTTCTTTTTTGATTTAATTCAAAATACGGGCATAGTGATATTGCAAGCTAGAGGACTTTATATGTTTAGGACCATATCGCTGCTAGCTTGTTCGTTACTAAATATAATAGTCTCTATACCAGTGATTAATTATTATGGAAGTATTGGTACTGCTATTGTAACGGCGTTTTTTGTAGCTTTAGGTAATGTATTATTACTAAATTTTTACTATCACATTAAAATTGGATTAAATATGAAACTGTATTGGTTAAGTATAACTAAATCTTTGATTCCCATTATTGTTTTAATTTTCATAACATATATCATTAGATTTAAATTTGAATTTGCTACATCTCTTATAGTTGCAATATCAACTTATTTAGTTTTTTATACTCTGATAGTGTATATATTTTGTTTAAATTTACATGAAAGAAATTCATTGAGAAATATAAAAATACGATTAAAGGAGTCAAAATGGAGAAAAAGGTATTAATAACTTTTTTTAAAGAGCTTGTAAATGAAGGCGGACACTCTCGGAATAAAGCATTTAGTGAATATTTTGGAAGAAATGGCTATAAAATTATAAATTTAAAAATAAGTAATAATTTATTCACAAGATTACTTACATTAATTAAATTTGTTTTTCTATTGGTTTCCTTAAAAAATAGTCACATAATGATTCATGGTAATTTGATTTCCAGTTTTGTAATGTTAAATAAATTTTCAAGCAGAAAATATGGTTTTATGATAAAAAAATTTTTAACGGTATGTGCTAATAAAAATAAAGTATTCATTGAAATAAATGATTTAAAATATGAACAAGCAATTGATTTGGAAATATTAACTTACTCGAAAAAGACTTTAGATATAGAAAATGATATTTTATATAAAACTAAGGGTTTGCATTATATTTTTGCCTCTAATAGCATGTCTTTATATGCTACCGAGAAATATGCTTTAGATATAAATAAAGTATATGTAGCAATTAATGGAGGCAATAAATTGAATATTTTATCTGAAATTAAAAAAAATACGTTAAGAAGTCAACAATTAAAATTTGTTTATGCAGGTACTCTTAATAGAGGAAGACAAATAGAAGAGATGATAGAAATTTTTAGAGAAATCAAAGGCAGCGAATTACATCTTTTAGGAACATCTGGAGAATGGTTAATGAGCTATAATGTTCCTGAAAATGTTAAATACGTTGGTCAGTTAAATGAAAAAGAGGCGCATATTTATTTGTCTAAATGTGATATAGGTCTAATTCCGTATGAATCTGAAAGATTCTATTATAATCTTTGTTATCCTACAAAGGCTTCTTTTTATCTTACATCTGGGATCCCTTTTTTATCTACAAATTTAATTGAATTAAAAAATGTAATTAATTATAGACAAATAGCAATTTTTGCAGATTTAAGTGATTGGAAAAGAACTATTGAAAAGTTGGATTATTATTCTATTTCTGAATTAAAAAGAAATGTGGAATCTGAAAAAAAAGAATTTGAATGGCAATCTGTTTTAGAGAAGTTAGAAAGCGAAATTATTAAAGGAGCTTAGAACAATATGAAAGGTATTATACTAGCAGGCGGCAGTGGCACACGTCTATACCCATTAACAAAAGTTGTATCAAAACAATTATTACCAGTTTACGATAAACCGATGATTTATTATCCGTTATCGGTATTAATGTTAGCTGGGATTAAAGAAATATTAATTATTTCAACACCAAATGATTTACCACATTATGAGCAGCTTTTAGGAGATGGTTCTAACTTAGGTATCAAGTTAGAATATGCTGTTCAACCTTCACCAGATGGTTTAGCGCAAGCCTTTATTATCGGTGAGCAGTTTATTGGTAATGATTCTGTCGCTTTAATTTTAGGCGATAATTTATATTATGGTCACGGTTTAACGAAACTATTACAAAATGCGGTTTCACGAGAAGAAGGTGCAACTGTATTTGGTTATTATGTCAATGATCCGGAACGTTTTGGTGTAGTAGAGTTTGATGGAAATGGTGTTGCCAAATCAATTGAGGAAAAGCCAATACAGCCAAAATCAAATTATGCTGTAACAGGATTATACTTCTATGATAATAGGGTTGTTGATATTGCGAAAAACATTCAGCCTTCTAAACGGGGCGAGCTTGAAATTACAGATGTAAATAAAGTCTATTTAGAACAAGATAACTTACATGTTGAAATTTTAGGTCGTGGTTTTTCTTGGTTTGACTCTGGTACACATGAATCATTATTAGAAGCATCACAATTTATCGAAACAGTAGAAAAGCGTCAAAGCTTAAAAATAGCTTGTTTAGAGGAAATTGCTTATGTAAAGGGTTATATTACAAAAGAACAATTATTAGAATTAGCAGCGCCGTTGAAGAAAAATCAATATGGTCAATATTTAATCAGATTAGCAAACGGCAACCAGCCAATTTATAAGTTGTAGGAGCGAGCGTAATGAAAAAAATTGAAACAACATTAAAGGATGCTTATATTATCGAAGCAGCTGTTTTTGGAGATCATCGAGGCTTTTTTATGGAGTCATACAATAAGGAATCATTCCAAGAAATCGGATTAGGAATCGAGTTTGTACAGGACAATCACTCCTTATCTGAAACAAAGGGTACTTTACGAGGCTTGCATTACCAACTAGAACCAAAAGCACAAACAAAGCTAGTGCGTTGTACACGCGGCGCAATATTAGATGTAATTGTCGATGTACGAAAAGGCTCACCTACTTATGGCAAATGGGAAGGGTTTAAATTGACTGCTGAAAATAAAAAACAATTACTCGTGCCAAAAGGTTTTTTACATGGTTTCTATACGCTGACAGAAAATTGCGAAGTACAGTATAAAGTCGACGAATATTACTCAGCTGACTGCGACCGTAGCGTGAAATGGGATGATGAAATATTAGCCATCGACTGGGAAATTTCGACACCGCCCTTACTATCTGCTAAAGATGAAAAGGCTGTTTCATTTACTGAAATGGATAACAATTTCGTATACGGTGTGACAAAATGAAAATCTTTGTAACGGGTATTAGTGGGCAGTTAGGGTACGACGTTCTTGAAGAAGGTAAAAAAAGAGGTTTCGATATTGTAGGTACTTCTTCTAAGGAATTAGATATTACAAATAAGCAAGCAGTTAAGAATTACATAACATCGGTGAATCCTGATGTAATTATTCATTGTGCAGCTTATACAGCTGTGGATAAAGCCGAGGAAGAACGTGATATTTGCTATAACGTTAATGTGAATGGGACGAAATATTTAGCTGAGGCAGCCGCTGAACTTCAGGCGAAGTTTGTTTATATTAGTACAGATTATGTATTTGATGGACAGGGTAATCAACCTTTTAAGGAAACAGATAAGACTAATCCAATAGGCTTTTATGGAGAAACGAAATTACAAGGTGAACAAGAAGTCCAGCAACTGCTTGAAAAGTATTTTATTGTGCGTATTTCCTGGGTTTTTGGAAAGAATGGTCACAATTTCGTAAAGACAATGCTACGTTTAGCAGAAAGCAATGAAATAGTATCAGTAGTAGGGGATCAGTTAGGCTCACCGACATATACGGTTGACCTGGCTAATGTATTACTAGACATGATACAGTCAGAAGAGTACGGTATCTATCATGCTTCAAATGAAGGTTTTTGTAGCTGGGCACAATTTGCAGAAGCTATATTTGAAATGGAAAGTAAAGCAACTGCTGTAAATGCGATTACAACAGCAGAGTATCCGACTAAGGCTAAACGACCAGCTAATTCTAAAATGGATAAATCAAAATTAGCTGAAGTGTTTGCTATATTACCAACATGGCAGGATGCATTATCACGATATTTAAAGGAGCTACAATAAACATGACTAAGAATATTTTAATTACCGGTGGTGCTGGCTTTATTGGCAGTAACTTTGTACATTATATGCTAGAACAGCATCAAGATTATCAAATTGTCAATTTAGATTTATTAACTTATGCTGGTAATCTTGATAATTTAAAAGACGTAGAAAATAATGAGCGTTATACATTTGTGCGCGGCGATATCGGAAACTATGAGCTAGTAAACCACTTAGTGAAAACATATAAAATCGATATAATTGTAAACTTTGCGGCAGAATCACACGTAGACCGCAGTATTACAGATCCAGGTGTGTTTGTCAAAACGAATGTGTTAGGGACGCAAAATTTATTGGACGTAGCAAAGGCTAATAATATTGAAAAATATCTACAAGTATCCACTGACGAAGTATATGGTAGCTTAGGTGAAACAGGCTATTTCACAGAGACAACACCGTTAGCACCAAATAGCCCTTATTCAGCAAGTAAAGCTGGCGCGGATATGTTAGTGCTTGCATATGCAGAAACGTTTGGAATGAATGTCAATATTACACGTTGCTCGAACAACTACGGTCCATACCATTTTCCTGAAAAGCTGATTCCATTAATGGTGACGAATGCACTTGAAGGAAAAGAGCTACCTATTTATGGTGATGGTAAAAATGTACGTGATTGGTTACACGTAAAAGATCACTGCGCTGCGATTGATTTAGTAATTCACAAAGGGAAATCAGGTGAAGTTTACAATGTAGGTGGTCATAATGAGCGGACAAATAATGAAATTGTTCATTTGATCGTGGATTATTTAAAGGTTTCAAATAATTTAATAAAATACGTAGAAGATCGATTAGGTCATGACCGCCGCTATGCTATTGATCCGACTAAGTTGGAAAAAGAGTTAGGGTGGAAGCCACAATATACATTTAATACTGGGATTGTTGAGACGATAGAGTGGTATTTGGGGAATCGTGACTGGTGGGAGAAGTTGAAAAGTTATTAATAGGTGGTAATTAAATTGAAAAGCGTACAAATTTTACTTTCGACATATAATGGAGAGCGTTATTTAGATGAACAATTACAAAGTTTAATTGGACAAGTGGATGTAAATGTTTCTATATTAGTTAGAGATGATGGATCTAAAGATTCTACTCAATTAATCTTAGAAAAGTGGGGCAAAAAGGGAATTATTAAATGGTATAAAGGTGAGAACTTGAAACCCGCTAAAAGTTTTTGGGATTTAGTTAAACAATCACCAAAAGCAGATTACTATGCTTTTTGCGATCAAGATGACATTTGGGAGAAAAATAAGTTAATTGTAGCAATAAATCAAATAGAGAAAGTACAAAATAATGAACCTACTTTGTATTATTCCGCATTAAATCCTGTAGATGAAAATTTAAACGCTAAAAATTATCAAAAAAATGAGAAACATGTTGATAGTTTAGGCAGGGCTATGTTGGTTAGTTATGCCGCAGGGTGTACAATGGTATTCAATCATAAATTAATGGAGCTTGCACAAAAATCTAATCCACAGCATTTAAGAATGCATGATCACTGGCTATATTTAATTTGCTCGTCTGTAAATGGCAAAATAATATATGATACTAATTCTTACATTAATTACCGTCAGCATTCATTTAATACAGTGGGAATTAGTGTTAGTAAAAGTCAGCAATTTAAGCGTTTAATTGGTAGTTATAACAAGGGTAACCAAGAGCGTTGGCGTCAAGTAAAAGAACTAAAAGTTATCTATAGTGAATATATACCGGAAGAAAATTTACAGTTAATCAATAGTATTGTAAATTATAGAAATTCATTAATGAATAAATTTAAAGTTATATTTAAACCCGATTTGAAAACAGGCTTTTTTACTAAAGATTGTTTATTTTATATATCTATAATAATGGGTAAATTTTAAAACCAAGGGATGAGGTGAAATATGGAATATATAGCAGGAATAGTATTATATAATCCTAATATACCGAGATTGAGAGAAAATGTAAATTCTATTATCAACCAGGTAAATTATTTGGTTTTAGTAGACAATGGATCAGAAAATATTAATGAAGTAAAAGAAATTTACCAAGCTGAAGAGAAAATAATTTTTGTGGAAAATAATAAGAATTTAGGAATCTCAAAAGCATTAAATATAATTGTTGAAATTGCGCTATTGAAAGGATACAAATGGGCATTATTATTGGATCAGGATTCGGTATGTCCATCTAAAATGGTTAGTAAATATAATGAATATATAATGGAAGATAAAGTGGCTATTATTTGTCCTAAAATCGTAGATAGAAATGATAAAGTGATGGATAAGTCAGATATGTTAAATACTACTGAATATGTTAATGAAGCAATAACATCAGGTTCATTAGTGAATTGTAAAATATGTGAGATGTTAGGGTTTTTTAATGAAACGATGTTTATAGATTATATAGATTTAGATTATTCAAAAAGAGTTATAGAAAATAAGTATAAAATTCTTAAAATAAATGAGGTAGAATTATTACATGAGATAGGTATGAAAAAAGAATACAACATACTAGGCCTTAAGGTTTCTACATATAATCATTCGGCTTTTAGAAAATATTACATAACCAGAAATACAATTTACTTTTCTAAAAAATATGATGATGAAAGTATAGTTTTAGCTTATTTAAAAATTTTAAAAAGAACAGTACTTGTTTTGCTTTTAGAAAATAATAAATATGCAAAAATAAGAGCCATCATAAAAGGTATAAAAGATAGTTACAAAATGTCTTAATGTAATTATGGGGGTTTTATGGAGAATACTATAGAGTTGAGTAGATCAGCCACTTTAAGTCTTTATTTTTCAAGTATAATTTTAGCTATTATTTTTGCTTATTTAAGTGAACAATTTAAAGTATTTTATAGAGGAAAAGTACGAATAAATCCTTTTTATTGGATGCTTTCCTTTTTAAGTTTATGGATTCCATTAGGATTTCGAGGTTACGGGATTGACCATGAGGCATATGTAAATATGTATTATAATATTCGTAATACTTATTCATGGTTTCCAGAGCCATTATATGCATTGTTAAATTATGTTATAAGCGTTACTTTAAGCAACTTTATTTATATATATTTAATTTCTAGTTTTATAAGTTTATTTTTTATTTATTTGGCATTTGCAAATAGATTGGGAAAAAATAGTTTATACATTAGTGTAATGATACTATCTATTTCTTACTATTTTTACATGTATGGATTGGTTCGAATGTTTATAGCTGTCGGGATAGTAATGTATGCACACAAGTTTATTGAGGAAAGAAAACCATTTAAATATATAATATGGTGTATAGTGGCGAGTGGATTTCATTATAGTGCTTTAATTATGATACCTTTATATTTTGTATTTACTTATAAAATTAAAGAAAATTATTCTTTTAAAGATTCTTTGAACAATTTACTAATGTCTATTTTCATAGTCCCAATGGTATTTTTAGTAGGGAGTAAAATCTTTATTATGATTTTTGGCGGTGTTAGCTTTTTTGCTAGATATGCTAATTACTTTCAGCTTAATTTAACGGTAGGCAGTTTGAAAAATTTTGCTTGGGCATGGCCACTATTAATCTTAGTAATGTTATTTGGTAAACTAATTATAAAAAAAGTAGAAGATGGAAATATATTAATAAGAATGTTTTGGGTCTTCTTTAGTTTATCAATCATATCTATTTTCTTTCCTGTATTTAGAATAGGTTTCTTCCTTTTTTATATTGGATTTTATTTATATGCTTCTTTACCTAAGCTCCTCTCTAAGAATGATAAGATACCTATTACTTATACGTATACGGTTTTATTTTTCCTTATAGGTTTCTATTATATTTATAGTGTATTTTTTGATAGTATTTTTATCGATCCATATTTAATTCCATATTTTTGGACAGTTCCTTACTAAATAAATTGTCTTTAGTTTAAAGTTAGAAAGAAGTGAAAAGAGTGAAAGTTTTGTTTGTTGCGTCTGTGTATAGGCATTTTAAAGCATTTCATATTCCGTATATGAAATTATTCCAGAAAAAAGGTTATGTAGTATATGCCTGTGCAAATTCATCAGATCAAAAAGAAAAGAAGTATTTGGAACAACAAGGAATTGTTTGCATTGATATTTCTTTTGAAAGAAATCCTTTATCTTTAAAGAATGTGAAAGCATATAAAGAGCTGAAGAAATTGAAAGAGAATATTCATTTTGATCTTATACATACGCATACACCTGTAGCTTCTTTTCTTACAAGGAAAGTGTATGCTAATACTCAAGATACTTCTGTAATATATACAGCACATGGTTTTCATTTCTATAAAGGTGCGTCTAAATTAAGTTGGTTATTATACTTTAATTTAGAAAAAATAGCTATGAAGTGGACAGATCATATTATAACAATAAATAAAGAGGATTTTGCAAATGCAAAGTTATTAGGTTATACAGATGAACAAATTAGCTATGTTCATGGGGTTGGGGTAGATAGTAGCTATAATAGATTAAATCTGACTCAACGTAATAGTTTAAAAAAAGAATTGTCAATTGATGAAAATGAAATTGTCGTTTCCTATGTTGCAGAATTAAACAAAAATAAAAATCAAATGTTTTTATTACAAAATTGGGGTGAAATAAAAAAAGCAATTCCTAATGCTAAGCTTTTATTTATTGGTACAGGTAATTCCACTGATTTATATATGAATTATGTGAAAAAAAGAGGATTACAAGGAATTGTTTTTACCGGATATAGACAGGATGTAATGGATATTTTACAAATTACTGATATTATTACTTTGTTGTCAGTACGTGAAGGTTTAGGGAAATGTTTATTAGAAGGTATGGTTGTAAAGTTACCTTGTATTGTCACTGATTCTAGGGGGCCAAGAGACTTAGTTCAAGATAATTTTAACGGCTATATTATACAAAATAATGATCAAGATGATCTTGTAGAGAAGTTTATTAAGTTATTAAAAGATGAATCTTTAAGAGAGGAAATGGGAAACAAAAGTTATGAATTAGTTCAAAGCTATTTTCTTGAAAATGTAATTAATGAATATGATAATATTTATGGGAAATATTTATAAATATTAGAGGGATTGATAATAAATTGAAAAGAATAATAGATATTATTATGAGTACGCTATTAATAATTATATGTTCTCCTATTTTTTTAGTAATATTTTTTATTGTGAAAAAAAAATTGGGATCACCAGTAATTTTCCGACAAAAACGTCCAGGGTTAAATTCAAAAGTTTTTAATGTTTATAAATTTCGTACTATGAATGATGCGTACGATGAACAAGGTGAATTGTTACCAGATGCAGTACGCTTGACATCGTTTGGAAAATTGATGCGAAAGCTGAGTTTGGATGAACTACCTCAGCTTTGGAATGTTCTAAAAGGGGATATGAGTTTTGTAGGGCCACGCCCATTATTAATAGAATATTTGCCGCTATATAATGAAAGACAAGCACGTCGCCATGATGTACGTCCAGGGATTACAGGATGGGCACAGGTAAATGGTCGTAATGCGATTTCATGGGAGCAGAAGTTCGAATATGATGTGTGGTATGTAGAGAATAGGTCATTATGGTTGGATTTTAAAATCCTGTTACTGACAGTGAAAAAAGTTTTTGTTAGTGAAGGAATTAGTGCAGAGGGACATGTTACCATTGAAAAATTTAAAGGTGACAAAGGGAGATAAATCTATGAAGAAGTTTATACTAATCGGTGATTCTGGTCATAGTAAAGTGATTCAAGATTGTATCATGTCGAATGGTGACATCGTGATTGCTAAATTAGATGATAAATACAGCTCTCCTTTCAAAGAAGGTCCTTTTATGAAAGGACCTATTTCATTTTTAGAGAGTATAATAACACCTGGTATAGAAGTTATTATTGCGATTGGTCATAATACTGTTAGAAAGAAGCTTTCTATTGAATTGGCGGAGAAGGGCATTAAGTTTGGCACCATTATACATAAAAAAGCTATTATAAGTCCAAGTGCTATTATAGGGGTAGGTTCTGTTGCCATGCCTGGTAGTGTTGTTAATGCAGATGCAGTTATTGGAAATCATGTAATTATTAATAGCAATTGTACGATTGAACATGATTGTATTGTAAGGGATTATTCTCATGTTTCACCTAATGCAGTTTTAACAGGTAATGTTAAAGTAGGCGAAGGATGTCATATTGGTGCAGGTTCAAATATTATTCCGAGTGTAATTGTTGGTGATTGGTCTATAATTGGGGCAGGTAGTACTGTAATTGAAAATATTTCTAACAATGTTACTGCTGTAGGATCTCCAGCAAAAGAAATAAGAAAGAAGGATTCTTAATATGTCAAAACGAATTTTATTGTCTTCCCCGCATATGGGGGGAACCGAACAAAAATATATTCAGGAAGCCTTCGATACAAACTGGATTGCACCACTTGGGGCAAATGTGGATGGCTTTGAAAATGAGCTTGCTGAGTATGTAGGTATTAAGGCGGCTTCTGCAACAAGCTCAGGCACAGGGGCTATTCACTTAGCCTTAGATTTGTTAGGAGTAAAAGCGGATGATGTTGTTTTTTGTTCTACGCTTACATTTATCGCAAGTGCCAACCCTATTCTTTATTTAGGAGCAAAACCGGTGTTTATCGATTCAGAACCAACAACATGGAATATGTCTCCACAGGCATTGGCAACGGCATTACAGGAAGCGGCTACAGATGGTAAACTTCCGAAAGCAGTTATTGTTGTCAACTTATATGGACAAAGTGCTCGTATGGATGAAATTATTCAACTTTGCAAACAATATGATGTGCCAGTTATCGAAGATGCAGCCGAATCACTAGGGTCATTATATAAAGGAAAGAAAAGCGGAACATTTGGTCACTTCGGTATTTATTCATTTAATGGTAATAAAATCATTACAACTTCTGGCGGTGGAATGCTTGTGTCAGACGATGAAACCTTAATTGCTCGCTCTCGTTTTCTTGCAACACAGGCTCGTGATACAGCTAAACATTATCAACATAGTGTGGTAGGCTATAATTATCGTATGAGTAATATTGTTGCCGGTATCGGCCGTGGACAGTTAGAAATATTAGATGAGCGTATTGCACAAAAACGTGCTATTTTTGAGCGCTATGCAGCTGCTTTTAAAGAAATAGATGGAATCGATATGATGCCCGAACTAGAGGGAAGTTTTTCAAATCGCTGGCTTTCAACAATGACATTGGTCCCTGAAAAAATTAGTCTTTCCCCGTATGCATTGATGGATCAACTCGACGAGGCGAATATAGAATCACGTCCAGTATGGAAGCCATTACATATGCAACCGTTGTTTGTCGGCTGTAAGTTTTATCCTCATACAGCAGATGAAGTCGTAAGTGAGCGTTTATTCGCTACAGGCATTTGTTTGCCTTCTGATTCGAAAATGTCGATAGAAGAGCAGCAACACGTAATAAAAATTATTAAGAATGCTTTAAAATAATTCAAAAGTTTTAATTACTTAAATAACAGTTATTTTAAAATAACCAACTTGTATATTTTGTTACGAGTTGGTTTTCTTTTTTTCTTATGTCATAATAGACGTATCTGAATTTACCAGAATTGGAGATTAAAAAATGATTAAAGAAGTCGTAAAAACAACATTATTAAATTGTTCCCTTGAGGAAAATGACATTTTAAAATATAAAAATCAAGTTCAATATATTCATAGAACCATACCCCAATTTGAATTAACAGGTTGGGTAGATTCACCAGCTAAAGACCATCATGACTTGCTCGTATCAATTGAACGGATTGCATCTGAAATTCGTGCCTGCGCAGATGTATTAGTTGTAATTGGAGTAGGTGGGTCTTTTTTAGGTGCACGTGCAATTCAAGAAGCATTGAAACCGTATTTTGGCTTAGCTGAACATGGTATTGAAGTCGTCTATGTTGGACTAAATATGAGTGGGGCTTACATTAAAGAGCTTTTATCATATTTAGAAAAAAAACAAGTTTATATAAATGTTATTTCAAAATCAGGTGGCACAATGGAGCCAGCTCTTGCTTTTCGTGTGATGCGGCTTTATATGGAAGAACGCTATGGGGAAAAAGCCACAGAACGTATAATAGTAACGACGGATGCGGAAAAAGGTATTTTAAAAGGTATAGCTGATAAAGCGGGCTATCGTCAATTCGTTATTCCATCAAATATTGGTGGACGTTATTCAGTGTTAACACCGGTCGGCTTATTACCAGTGGCGGTGGCAGGTGTAGATATTCGTATTTTAATGGAGGGTGCGAAACTAGCAGCTGAAGAACTTTCTGAGTCAGACTTGACAAACAACGATGCCTATAAATATGCCGTTATGCGTCATATGTTGTATGAGCAAGGCTATGCAATTGAATTACTCGCTTCGTTTGAACCTGGGTTAAACAAATTCCATGAGTGGTGGAAACAGTTATTTGGTGAAAGTGAAGGGAAGGAAAAGAAAGGTTTATATCCTTCAACAGTTAATTTTTCTACAGACTTACATTCAATCGGCCAATTTATCCAGGAGGGCAGTCCGATAATGTTTGAAACTTTACTTCATTTCCATGAAATAGAAGGTGACTTGCAAGTACCATTTGATGAGCGGGATGAAGATGGATTGAATTATTTATCGAGTCGTACTTTCAATGAAATTAATGCAATTTCAAAGCAGGGAACTGCATTAGCTCATGCAGAAGGCGGCGTTCCGGTTATTCAATTAGAGCTTCCAAAGCTTGATGAATATCATTTAGGTTATTTAATTTACTTTTTCATGAAAGCTTGTGCGATGAGTGCATGCCTAATTGAAGTAAATCCATTTGATCAACCGGGTGTAGAAGCATATAAATGTAAAATGCTAGAGCTTTTAAAGGAGAAATAAATGATGAGTTTAGAACTATATAAACATTGGCAGCAGCAACAACTTCCTATTTATTTGGCCGATGAATTAAAGCAAATAAGTGTAGATGAAAAAGTAATAGAGGAATGTTTTTATCAGAACTTATCTTTTGGAACTGGTGGCATGCGTGGGATCCTCGGTGCAGGTACAAACCGTATGAACATCTATACAATCCGACGAGTAGCAGAGGGCTTGGCACGCTATATTTCTTCAAATGGAGAAGAAGCGAAAAAGCGTGGTGTTGCGATTGCTTACGATACACGTCATTTTTCATATGAATTTGCGGTGGAGACAGCACGTGTATTAGGTGCACATAGTATTACTTCTTATGTATATAAAGAGGCACGTCCAACACCCCAGTTATCTTTTACAGTGCGTAAGTTAAATGCTTTTGCAGGCGTTGTCATTACGGCCAGTCACAATCCAAAGCAGTATAATGGCTTCAAAGTATACGGTGAGGACGGTGCGCAGCTAGTGCCGACTGGTGCAAATGCGATTATCGAGCATATGAACCAAATTAGTGATATTTTTGCGATTGAAGCTGCAGAGGTTACAGAGCTTGAAAAGCAGGGGTTGTTTCATTGGATCTTGGAAGATTTTGATGAAAAGTTCATGAATAACTTATTAACTTTAAAAAATAACAATAATATTGATTATAATATGAAGCTTGTTTACACTCCTTTACACGGAGCAGGACTTGTTCCGGTAGTAGAAGGTTTAAAGAAATTCGGTTTTAATGAAGTACATGTTGTTGAGGAACAAGCTGTACAAGATGGCGCTTTTCCTACTGTGACCTATCCAAACCCGGAAGAAGCCGCGGCCTTTGCTATGGCGATAGAGCTAGGTAACCAAGTAGGAGCAGACCTATTACTGGCAACAGACCCAGATGCGGATCGTTTAGGGGTAGCTGTGCGTAAAGGTATTTCGTATGAGCTTCTTACAGGCAATCAGCTTGGTGCACTTTTATTAAATTATATTTTGCATACAAAGCAAGAGAGTGGCACACTCCCAAATAATGGTACTATGTTAAAAACAATTGTTACATCGGAGCTAGGTACTGCTATTGCAGCTCATTATGGAGTAACAACACTCAATACATTAACGGGCTTTAAGTATATTGCAGAAAAAATTGCGGAGTTTGAAATGACAAAAGCTCATACATATTTATTCGGTTATGAGGAAAGCTACGGTTATCTAATTGAGACATTTGCTCGTGATAAAGATGCGGTCCAAGTTGCTTTAAAAGTTGCAGAAATGGCTGCTTATTATTCAACACAAGAAAAAACATTGCTTGATGCTTTAGAAGAATTGTATGAGCAGTTTGGCTACTATAAGGAAGCGCTTGTGTCTAAAGTATTTGAAGGAAAAGACGGTCAAGAGCAGATGAAGGCCATTTTGAATAGCTTCCGTATAAACACACCAAAAGAAATTGCTGGGCTAGATGTTGTACGCGTTGAAGATTATTTAACAGGAATGGCAACATTACAGGATGGCACTACAGAGCCAATTACCTTACCGAAAGAAAATGTATTAAAATTTGTACTAGAGGATAATTCTTGGATTGCTATTCGCCCTTCTGGAACAGAACCGAAATGTAAGTTTTATTTTGGAGTTGTTAGAGAAACTGCAGAGCGAGCAAATCATTTCCTAGTGATACTAAAAGAAAGTATTTTAGTATGACTGTTGCATGTTTAATAGATGGTATTGAAATAGATGAATTATTTGAGTAAGTGCATAGTATTATCCATAAAGTTTGCTTTTACACTGTCACTTTTCTCGTAAATCAATTATTAGTATATGCAATTCAAAAAGTCAGATGTATAGAATGAACTAGATTAAATACCGCTAAGTCCTGCATCTACTACAATAGATTTTAATGAATCATAAACAATTTTCTTTAATTGATAAAGTTAGGGAAATATAGTTTCCCTTCTTTCAATATTCTTAACTAATCAGTTTTATTTTCAATAAAGTAGAATTTTAAGTGTGAAATATTAACAAAAAAGCTGAATTTACAGGGGGAGCCTATAGTCTCTCTGTAAATCCAGGAAAGGGTTCGTCAAAGGAGGGCAATAGCTTTTGATTTCCAGGGAAGCTCCAGCCTCTTTACTAAATTTATGATATTAAAAATCTTTTATTAGTGAGTCCACATTTTGATATATGAAGAAGTTAATTCTCTAAAATATTTCCTTGTAAAGTTTATGAAAAATGAAACACTAGAATTTACTTACTAGAAATCAAATAAAAATCTTGTATATTTTTTATAACAGATATCGAAGTAATATCTTTAATTTCCTTTACTCCATCAACTGAAGTTTTATAATAGATATCACCAATAGCACTAATCGTTTCATAGGCAGAAACCTCTTTACTATCAAATAATGAAGAACCTAAAAAATAATTTTTTTCTTTTTCATAGTCTAGAAGGTCTAGGATTGTAGGTGTTAAGTTTAATGAGTTTCTTCCTGACACGCTGATTTTTTTAGGTTCAACACCTTTATAATAAATCATAAAAGGGATTTCTGATATGAACGTTTCTTGAGTTGAGTTCAATGCTTCTTTATACTCTGGTGAGTTATAAGATGCGTGATCAGTTGTTACAATCAAAATCGTATTATCATACTTTGAGTTGTTTTGGAATTCTCCAAAGAATTGACCAAACCATCTATCATAGTTAGCCCAACGGTTTAAAACTTTGTCTTTTCCGTCACCATACTTAACATGCGCACTGTCAAACCCGTGGTGAGTTCCTATATTATACGTTCCAAGAAAATATGGTTGATCGACTTTTTGCGAGACAGTTGCTAATTGTTCAAACAATTCTTTGTCTGTTGTGTATCCTGTTAAATCACCATTATCAACAACTTTGTCATATCTCAATGAATTTAAGAAGTCTGTAAAAATTTCAATATTTGGCTCAGAGTTAATAAAAATAGTTTCGTATCCCTTATCATTCATAATATCCTCCAAAGAGACAAGGCGATTTTTCTGAAGTGATTTGGGATCTACGTCTAAATCTGGGTATTGATATCCAGAAATCATCTGTCCTCGAAGTCCTCGAAGTGTAGCCGCCGTGTGATTATAATAATCTTCAAATGAAATAGATTTTGATTCAAAATTTTGCATATTAGGCATTAAATCTTTAATACTACCATCTATTAATTCTTTAGACATACCTTCAGTCCAAATAATAATAACGTTTGGTTTTGACCCTAAATTTGACGGTTTCTTACTACCATCCTCAACCGATCTTTTCTCAAATACCCCAAGTTGTTTTGCAATCAGTTCCTCTCTAGTTCTCTTTAACATATAGGTTTTATACTTACTCTCTGCAATTTGACGGCCTGTATGAAATAGGTTTGAGAGTGCAGAATCCTCAACAGGTTCCTTAGATAAACCTAGACCAATTATAAATGCCAATATAACAAGTGATATAGCACTAACCAACTTACTATTCCCTAAACGGAATTTTTTTCCTGAAAAAAATATTGGATAAAATGAAATAAAAACGATTATAGCGCTACCTAAAATATACATTGGAAGTTCATCTCCAAGTGCTTTAACAAATGCAATATTTCCAATCATAATAGCTGAGATATAGCCTCCTGAAAAAAGCCAGCTAATAACCTGCGCAAGCACCATAAGTGTTAAGAGTGAGTTGAAAATGTAAGCAACTATCTTTCTCTTTTTGAAAATCCACCCTGTAATAATTGTGATTAAAAATATTTCAATTGCGCTAGTAACAGCCAGTTTATAATAATCAGCTTCGAATGAAATTACAAGTGAAAATAAAATAGAAACGTACATTTTAAGTAATGGAGTTGTTAAAATCTTTTTAATTTGGGTCATTACGTTTCTCCTTAATAATTTATACAGTACTTCAATAATATAAACTTATAACGACCATAAAAAAAAAGCAATATACTTTGCAAATTCATTTATAAGATTGACCTTTTTTGTTTTGATCGTACTAATGTAGAGTGATTACAAATCTAGATAAATTATGTTAGATAAATTGCTCCTATTATTTTTAGTTACCTCCTTATATTTGAAACAAGAATGCAAAGTAATGTTCCATGAGTGATGATTAAAATTTAATGGTTATTTCATCCAATTTCACATACAATGTATTATATTAATTAATATTTGTAATATCATCGTCAATATAATTCTCCATCACGATTTTCGCTTCATACCTCTCAATTTCATCCTATTTCTACTGTTATATACCATGTTACCCTCTAATATTGTAAATTATGGATATAAATAATTATTTTTACTTATAATTAAACCTAGGCTTTTAGTCGTTAGGTTTTATTAAATAACGGCACTTAAACCATTCTAGTGTTTACAAAAAGGGAGAAATGAGATAATGACTAAGAAAAAGTATTTGAATGCAGCACTTGCAACAGCGCTTGTGGGGTCTGCCATTGCCGTAGTAGCTCCAGCGACTGCTGAGGCAAGTTTTAAAGATTTAAAGACGACTGATTATTTTTATAATGATATATTAAACCTACAACAACGGGGGATAATCCAAGGCTTTTCTGATGGTACATTCCGCCCGAATGCTCAGGTGACGCGTGGACAAGCAGCGAAAATTTTAGCTGGTGCTTTAGGGCTGGATACAGTAAACGTAACAAATCCAGGCTTTAAAGATATTCCGGAAAATCATCAATATTTCGGCGCGATTGCCGCTTTAGCCAATGCGGGAATTATTAGTGGGTATGAAGATCAAACGTTCCGTCAAGGCGAACCGATTTTACGTAACCACATGGCGAAAATGATTGCTAATGGCTTTAAGCTAGTAACATTAGAAGGTGATATACCATTTACGGATGTTCGTAAAGATTATGCACAATATATTGAAGCATTATATGTAAACAAAGTAACTACAGGTAAAACAGCTACTACATTTGATGGTGCATCTAATGTAACGCGCGGCCAATTAGCAACTTTTGTGGTACGTGCAGAAAATGTTCAGGCTAATGAAGAAGCAACATTCACGATTAATGAAGTTACAGGAACTACTATTAAAACTTCAACAGGCGAATTAAAAGCCGCTTCAGCAACACAAGCAATTTTCACCGATTCAAATGCAGCCGCTTTAAAAGGTGCACAAATAACAGCAGTTGTAAAAAATAATGAAATAGTAGAAGTGAAAACTTTATCAATTGCAGCCGCTAGCTCTGAAGAAGCACCTGCAGTATTAGATTTAGGACAAGCGATTATCTCTGGTAACGTAATACTTAATAGCGCATCCGTTAAAATTTCAAATGCTACAATTCAAGGGAAATTAGTTATTGATCCTATTAAAGCTTCTCCAGTAGCATCTTTAGGAGCAATTGTAGCTAATAGCACAAAAGGTTCTACAATTACATTGGATCAGGTTACTACTCCTACAATTGAAGTAAACCGTAATGATACAACGGTAGCTGGTACAGCAACTGTGGATACATTAACTGTAGTGAAAGCTGGTACAGTTTCTATTAATATCGAAGGAACAATTAAAACAGTAAACGTTCTTGAAAAAGACTCAAACATTACTTTAGGTACAAATACTAAGGTCGGTAAATTTATATTACCAGTAGGTGCTAGTGCAGTTGATGTTATTAAAAACTATGAGTCGATTAAATCAAATATCGCTCAAATCGTAACAGCTGATGGGGTTAAGGTAGAAGCACCGACAACTTCTGGCTCGAACTCAGGATACATTCCAACATCCAATGGTAATCGTGTGGAACAAATTTCAGGCTCTACAATTTCTGCAGCAGGTACATATGGTCCAACAACAGGCAAACAAGTAATTACTGGTGATTTATTCATTAATACAGCGGATGTAAACTTACAAAATGTTACAATTAACGGCAATCTTATTTTAGGTGAAGGTATCGGTGAAGGAGATGTTCATTTAAATGGTGTTAATGTAACGGGTCAAACGATCGTTAAAGGCGGCGGTAAAAACAGTATTTACTTTACTGACTCAGTATTAGCGATAGTAATCGTAAATAAAAATACAGGTGCTGTTCGTATTGTTGCACAAGGTAGCACACAAGTATATGAAGTACAATTAGAAACACCAACTTTAGTAGTTGAGCAAAACTTAGCTGAGGGTTCTTCTGGCTTTGAAGACATCACTGTTTCTGAAGCAATGCAAACAGCTGGTGAAGGCTTCCAAGTTGAATTAACGGGTGTATTTGAAACAATTAACTCACGAGCGACAAATGTTCGTATTAATTTAAGTGAACACACGGATATTCGTACATTAGTATTAAATGCAGCAGCAGAAGTATTAGGTAAGGGCGTTATTCAACAAGCTCACATTAATGCAGAAGGCTCTACACTATCTCAACGTCCACAAAACTTAGTATTAGACATTAATCGTGGATACAGTTCAGTAAATATTGCTGGTGAAACAGTTACAGAGAGCTACTCTGATCCAAATGCAACGGCAACATTAACATCGGCGTTAGCTTCACAAAATGCAATTTCGTTACAATTAACAAACTTTATTGCTGGCTTAACGATGTCTGATTTTGAAGTGAAAGCATACATTGATGGCAATGAAGTGGTATTACAAGGTTTAGAATATGATGCAAATAAACAACGTATTACGTATACACCACTTCATGTGGCTGAAAATGCTGGGAAAACTGTTCAAGTGAAAGTAACTTCTAAAAATGCTAAAGTAACTGGGGTTGATTTAGCTTCTTCATACGAAGTAAAAACAGGCTTTGCAGGTCGTATTACAGATATTCAATATGTTGGTATTCCAAACTTATCGATTAAATTCCGTGCAGGTTCAGGTACTACACAAGGTGAGGTAGTAGCAACTGCAACAACAGATGCGTACGGTTACTATTCAGTGACTTTACCAGCAGGCGTTTATACAGGGGAATTCTCAGCACCTGGTTATGTGACTTCTTACATGATTGGAAATGCTTCTACGGATGTATTTTTAACGGATCAACATGAAACAGCCATCCGTGCAGCAGCTTCACAAGAAATTAAAATTATGCTTTCTTGGGACAAGGATCCAAGTGATTTAGATTCTCATTTAGAGGGGCCGACAGTAGATGGTGAGCAATTCCACATTTATTTCGGGGAGAAGCGTACAACTTCAAATGGAATCGTTTATGCGGATTTAGATTGGGATGATGTAGATTCTTACGGTCCAGAAACGACAACAATTCGTCAATTATTAGATGGAGAATACCGTTTCTATGTACATCATTTCTATGGTAGTAATACACTACGTACATCTGGAGCAAAAGTTCAAGTGTTCTTAGGGAATGCGACAGCTCCAGCCCATATTTTCGAAATACCAGAAGGTGAAGGGACAGAGATTTATTGGAACGTATTTGATTTAGTTGTAACGAATAATGGTGAGAATGTAGAAGTTCGACCAGTTAATACTTTATCAGAGCCACGTGAACCACAAGTTGAATATCCAGAAGAAGACACGGATAACCCGGGAGAAGAAACAGAAACTCCAGAGAATACTACGAATGATACAGCAGGTGTAATTACAACTACAGCTGACACAGTAAATATTGCGTTTACAAACACAGAAATTACGCAATTAACGACAATTGACTCAATTGAGATAATTGCTGGTACAACTGCAGACACAATAACTATTACAGGTGCAGATGGCATTGCAGTAACAACTACTGAGGATGGAAAAATTAATATTTCATTTAATAAAATAAGATTTGCAAGTTTGATTGAAACAGATATAACAAAAGTAACAATTCGTTTCCGTGATGAAAATGGTGAAATAAAAGAGCTTGAAGTAAGCATTAATCAGTAATGATAGAAACTGCGTGATCCTAGTATTAAGGAATCACGCAGTTTTTTTGTATGTTTATGGTTGATGATTTGGACGAGGGTCGTTTCTCATATTATATAATTCGTGGGAAAGACCTCGGTCATCCCCTCACCAACGGACAACTCTCATCGCTGGCCCATTCATTCAACGAACCATCATACACCGCCACGTTTTCCTGACCTAATTTATTCAATAATAACGCGTTCCATGTCGCGGCAATTCCGCCACCACAGTAAGTAATGACTTTTTTGTTTGGATCAAGTGCGCCTAACTTTTCAAATGTTGCTCGTAACGTAACTTCGTCGTTAAGTAAGCGGGTTTCCGGATTAGAATGAGCACCGAAAAAGGCATGTTTGCTTCCAGGGATATGACCAGGGCGTGGGTAGGTTGTTGTTTCACCACGGAAATCGGCCTCTGACAAACTATTGATTAACACAATATTTTCATCACCCAATGCTGCTTTTACCTCATCTTTTGAGACAATTAAATGTTCGCGGCGTTCACTAGCAAATGGCTTCGGCTCATATTCTGAAATGCCCGATTCTGTTGGGCGTCCGTCGAGCTTCCATTTACGGAATCCGCCGTCCAGCACAGCTACATTATCAAAGCCTTCATATTTTAACTGCCAGCGTAAACGTGCTGACCAATCGGATGCTAATATATCGACATTTACTAATGGACCACGGTCATAGATTACTACATATGATTCATCCGTAATTCCTAACGGTTCCACTGCTTTTAGAAATTGTTCTCGGGTTGCAATTGTAAAAGGTGCCGTTCCATTGGGATTAGTGAAATCCTTTAGTAAATCAGCATAAGCAGCTCCCGGGATATGTTCTTCCTGGTATGCTTCAAAACCAGACCATAATTCTGGCAAACCTTGGCCTTCTGGAATTTTTAAAAAAGTAGAGGCATCGATTAAGCGTAAGTTTGGATCCTTTAGACGTGCTTCTAACCAGTCGCCATCTACTAAATAAGGTATAGTTCTCATCTTTAACAAACTCCATTTCTCTATTTTGTTTAGTCTCTATCTGTATAAATTTTACTTTAGCACAAATGTCTAGTAAATTCATTTGATATGTATGGAATATTTAGTGATTTGCTACTTCCCTTAGTAAAGTTAAAATTTCATTTAAAGAAGTAGAAAGTATAAAAGGATAGGTAGACCGAAAAAACAAAATATACTCATGAGTACCTGCCTCTACACAAAGAAAAGAAACCAAGGTCAAACCTTGATTCCCTCTCTTCAATGTGTTGAATTGTATTCAAATATAAACTAGTTCCAAGCTGTGCGTTCACTAACAGGTTGATTTTTTTCTGTAGATTTCTGTTTTTCTGCAAGTTTGTTGGATGAACCGGGGTGTAGTTCAGAACCAAATTCTTCATGCAGGAACTTCTGACGCACTTGATTGACTTGTAACTTATTCACAGAATGTGCCTTCTTAACAATGATTTTGTTAGAATTTTTGTTCATATTTGATACCTCAACCTCCATTAAGTTTTGAAAAAGCTAATTAGGATATGTCCTAACCTTTTCACTCTATAGATTAACCGATAATAAGAATTTTATTAATTTGTAATCAAAATTTACTTTTAGGCATTTTTAAAATAGCATACCGTCCAATTCACATATATCTTTAAAGTTAATAGAAGGTATTTAGTAATGTTTTATTTACATCATTAATAGTATCAAATATGTATTTTAATCATAATTCTAAAAATTCTTATTATCTTACAATTTATTTAACATTTTCCTGTTAAAATAAATCCGTTAACCATAATGATTATAAGAAATAGTGAGATAAGGAGAGGATATATAACCATTTGGAGTAAAATGATAGTTTTTTAAGTTTTACATTTTTAATCCATCCAAACTATAAAACACGATAAGGAGCTAAATGAATGAATAAAACAGGAATTAATCATTTCATTTCTAAAATTGCATTATCATTTTTACTTGTAATTTCAATGATTTTACCTCATCTGGCAGTTGTAAATGCGGAAACGACAGAGGCCATTGGGGTTGATGAAGCAATCAGTTTGTTTGATGCAACGACTGTTAAGCCAAATGTTACTGTAGAGGGTTATATAGTAGGGTTTGCCAAAAGTGAAACGACCTATGTGGTGGAAGCAGAAAGCGATACTAATATTGCGATAGCACAAACTCCGGGTGAAACAGATGTAACGAAAATGCTTTATATTCAATTACCATCTTCACCTTCTACATTTAGAGCTGAATTTGGTTTAAAATCGAACCCAAGTAATTTAGGGGTTAAAATTAAATTAACAGGTTCGTTGGAGAAATACTTTGGGAACCATGCAGGAATAAAATCTTTATCTGCCATAACTTTTGTTGGAGAGAATCCACCTAATCCGGGCGAGCCAACTGATCCTCCAGATGGAGAAATTATTTCTATTAGCGATGCACGTAAAGCTGCAATCGGGGAAGTTGTGATTGTATCAGGCATTGTGACAGCAAAGTTAGAAACGGCTACAGCTCATATCCAAGATGAAGATGGAGCAGCAATTGCAATTTACCCTGTAGATAGTCTTTCTGCTAAGGTGGGAGACCTTGTAACAGTTCAAGGCAAAGTAGCTGAGTACAGTGGATTAAAACAATTAACAAATATTACGCTCGTAGGCACACCGGTTTCCTCGGTAGTACCACAGCCACATATCGTGACAAGTGCAGGCATTACAGAAGAAAATGAATCAAGACTAGTAACGATTAAAAATGTAGCAATTACTGGATCAGGGCAAAACTTCACAGGAACAGACACGGCTGGTACATTCGCTATTTATGATAAAACAAGAAATTCCGGTTTGGTTACTGGTAAAACGTATGGTGAAATTACGGGCATCGTTGGTCAATTTACAAACCATCAGCTGCTTCCAATCCGTATCATAGAAGATACGACGAAAGTTCAGGACGTTAAAGCTTCTCATACGGGTGGGGTGACAGCAGGTACGAACGTAACACTTTCTACAATTACAGAAGGTGCAACAATTTATTACACATTGGATGGCTCAACACCAACTACAGCAAGTACAAAGTATACAGGTGAGATTACGGTTAATAATCCGATGACGATTAAAGCGGTAGCGGTGAAGGAAGGTTTAACAAACAGTGCAATTGCAATGTTTGTTTACGAAATTATTGATACTGAAAATGCAATAATTAGTGATATTCAAGGGGCGGGACATACATCGCCATATCTAGGTTTATCTTTAAATGATGTAGAAGGAGTCGTAACATTTGTTATGGATTCTTCGAGCTTTATAATGCAAGAAGATGAGTCGGCATTCGATGGCGTAAAATCAACAGCGATTAAAGTAAATAAATCGGCGCACAATGTAGTAGTTGGAGACACTGTAAAAGTAACAGGTGATGTAATTGAAGTAGGTGGAAACACGCGTTTAAAAGATACACAAATTACAGCAACAACAATTACAAAAACAGGTAATACAGTAATGCCAGAACCTCTTGTTATAGGAGAGGACTTATTCCCACCAAACAAAGTTATCGATAATGACAATTTTGCAATTTTTGATCCACAGGAAGACGGTATCGATTTCTGGGAATCAATCGAGTACATGCGAGTATCATTCCCAGATGCGAGAGTAATTGGGCCAATCTATAATAATGATTCACCAATCGTCGTACCGAGTACAACAAATAACATATTTAACGTAAATGGCGGTTTAAATATTGCTGCTGATGATTATAACCCGGAAAAGATTATGCTTGAAGGGGTAGGAGGTAAAAATTATGAATCAGGCGATCGTTTTAATGAAGCGCTGATCGGATTTGTGGAAAATTTTTCGGATGGCTACCGACTGAATACGAATAAAGTGTTCCCGGAAGTAACAAAGGCGAATATTCAGCAGGAAGTCACACATCTGGAACCAGTAGCGGACAAGCTTAATGTCGCAGCTTATAATATCGAAAACTTCTCGAATAATAGTGCAAATACGCCAGATGAAAAAGTAAGAAAAATTGCCTCAAGCTTTGTGCATAATATGAAGTCGCCGGATATTATTACATTAGTGGAAGTACAGGATAATGATGGTCAAATCGATTCAGGAAATGCAGATGCATCAGAAAGTTATATGCGTTTAATTAACGCAATCAAAGCTGCAGGTGGCCCTTCTTATGATTGGACCGATGTTACACCGATTAACAATACAGTTGGTGGTGCACCAGGCGGCAATATTCGTGTAGGTTACTTGTACAACCCGACACGTGTTTCACTAGTAGACGGTGTAAAAGGAACGGGTGATCAAGCAAACTCATGGACAGCAGAAGGAAGCCTGACATTGAATCCAGGTTTTGTCGACCCATCAAAATTTGAAGATACACGTAAACCAATTGCTGCAGAATTTGAATTCCAAGATGAACGAATCATCGTTATTGGAGCGCATTTAAATTCTAAAGGTGGAGATGATTCACTTTGGGGACCAACACAACCCCCAGTATTAGGATCTGTACCGGAACGTCTTGAGCTGGCAAAGGCAATCAATGACTTTATCGATGAAGGCCTTGCAAAAGATCCGGATTTAAATGTTGTCGTAGCAGGTGATATGAATGACTTTGAATTCACACCGGCACTTGAAACATTAAAAGGTGATATTTTAACGAACATGGTGGATAAAGCACCGGAAGAAGATCGTTTTACTTACTACTTCCAAGGAAATAACCAAGTACTGGATCATATTTTAGTATCAAATAATCTTGCGAATATAACGGAAATTGATTTGATTCATATTAATGCGAACTTTACTGAAGCACAAGGACGTGCATCGGACCATGATCCAGTATTAGTTCAAATTGACTTGAAGGCAGGGAAAGAAGAGATACCAACACCAATCGTACCTGAAAATGTGTACAGCTATAAAAACTACAAAACAGGTAAGTTAATCATGAATCGCCCTAGTATTTCTCTTACTTTAGGGGAAAATACGAATATTAAAAACGGGGTGGCGGTATTTAGTCAATATGCGGAATTCCACGGAGAAGGATTTGCGGACAAAACAGTCACAATCAGTCCGAAAAAAGGGAAGGCAATTATTGATTTTAAAGGAACGCAAATAGGCAAAATTATTATTGAAGGCAAAAATGTAAAAGAAATTCGCAATTTACCTGCAGGAGCGAACATTACGTATACAAAAGGAGCTTCAGCAGAGGATATTGAATTTAAGTAATGAGAGTGGGACATACGTAGAAATCTCATTGAATAAAAAGAAATCTTATTAAGAAATGGATATTTAATAAAATTGATTGGAATGGAGGAGCGACTCCTACAGGCTCAGGTGTCACGCCCGTGGAAAGCGTCCTCGTAATGGAAATCAATTTTGTATACAGCGAAAAAACATCATTTTTCTCTCGGAGAAAAATGATGTTTTTGGTTTTGTCCCAGCCTCATTAAAATATCAATATAGTATCCAGTCACTGAAATTTTTATGGAAGAGGCTGGGTTTTTTTGATGAATGTGATATGTTATATATAGGGAATCTATACTTATTAAGTAAGAGGTGTAAGGTATGAAGAAAGTTATTTTTGGAATTGTTTTGTTTTTCGTAATGATGATGTTAACACCATTATCTAGTGGGGAAGCTGCTTCGGAACAACAAACAAATATTATTGTTAAATATGCCGCAGAGTATGATAAGAAGCAGATTATACAACAATCGGATTCGGTCATTAAGGAATATAATCAACTTCCTTTACTGGAAATTAATATTTCAGAAGAGCGATTACAAGCATTAAAGAAGGATAAACATATTGAATTCTATGAAGAAAATCTTTCATTTTCTATTCAACATCAGTTTAAAGTAGCAAACCTATCGACTGCTGAATTGGAACGCTGGAATTTAAAAGCGATGGATGTCCAACAAGGATGGAATGCTGGATTTACTGGTGAAGGTGTAAAGATTGCAATTATCGATTCTGGAGTTGCAAACCATTCAGATCTTACTATTGCAGGTGGGGTTGCTTTTGTAGGAGATAGCTATGAAGATGATCATGGTCACGGCACGCATGTTGCTGGAATTATTACTGGGAAGCATAACGGAACTGGTGTAGCCGGCATTGCGCCAAATGCTGAAGTTTATGCCTTAAAAGCAATTGGAAAAGATGGTAAAGGCGATGTAGCCGATGTCTTAAAAGCAATTGACTGGGCAATTGAAAACAAGATGGACATCATTAATTTAAGTTTCGGTGATTTAGAATATGCAAAATCTCTTCATGAAGGCGTAAAAAAGGCTGCTGACAACGGCATTATGATTGTTGCAGCAAGCGGTAATGAAGGAAATGACAGTGGAACGGGAAATACAATTAATTACCCGGCGCGTCATGATGAAGTGATATCTGTAGCATCAATTAATCGTCAATTCAAACGTTCTTCATTTAGCGGAACAGGTGATACAAATGATTTTGCAGCACCGGGTGAAGAAATTTACAGTACATATTTAAATGGGCAATATGCAACATATAATGGAACTTCAATGGCAACACCTCATATTACAGGGTTACTTGCACTGTTAATGGAACAGTATCCATATGCTACACCTGCAGAGTTGCGCGAAGGGTTACGCTATATCGCAGAAGATTTAGGTGATGTTGGATATGATACTTTATATGGATATGGTCTTCCGAAAATTCAACTTCCGAATAGTCAGGTCATTAATGAAATATTAAATAGCGATGTATCGGTAAAATCAAAATTTAGTAAAATTGAAACAATGCCCAATACAATAGAAAAATTAGCTTTAAAAAATGAATGGAATAAATCACAGCAAACAATCATTACACAAATCGATCAAATATTAGCGGACTTTGCGAAAAATCCTAATGAGCAGAAAAATAACCAATTAAATGAGCTTTTAACAGAGGTTGTTTCGACAGATTTAAAGTTTCGCAAACAAAAGGAAATAGATGCTGTAATTGCTGCCTTAATTGAGCCGGCTGTAAATGCTGTAAATGTATTTAGCAAAAATAAAACAATTTATAATTACAAAAAGGCAGATGCCGAATTAAAAAAACTTCCTTCCTTAAAGGCGAAGCAGGAGCTTGAAATAGCATTAAATGAAGGATTACAATTGTTTGCAAAAAACGCTATTGACAGCATAGCGCAATATGAAAAGCAACCTACAAAAAAGAACTATGATGATGCACATTTTTCAATTAATAGTTTACCAGATTCGTCCATCAAATCTGATTTAATGGAAAAAATGAATAAACAAGTACAAACTGCGGTTAAACAAGCGACAGCTAAAATTTCTTTATATGAGAAAAAACAAACATTAAAGAATTACAATAATGCTAAGGAGTTTATACAAGCAATATTTGATGATAAGCAACGTACCCTGCTCGAAAAGAAAATTCAAAAAACCGTAAATAATAATATGGCTAAAGCAAAAGTACGTGTCGCAAATTACGAGAAGAAAAAAACAGAGACAAATCGTAATTTAGCAATAAAGCTGGTACGTGAGTTGCCTAATAGTAAAGAGAAAGAGCAATTATTGAAACGGTTAAAATAGTAAGTTCTCTTATATCTTATTAAAACAAAGGTTGGTTTTGGCATAATATTAAAAAGCGGCATTTCACATTAAGTGAAATGCCGCTTTTCTAGTACTTAATGAGGATTGTACAGCC
>NZ_JAXCLE010000040.1:0-5326 GCF_037027585.1 Solibacillus ferritrahens
AATGGTGGTAGTTGGGAATTTCAACTACCACCATTTTTTTATAATTTTAGATACGGATCTCTGCAAGATTAGACTTTATTCCGGTAGTAGGAAATGCGAAGGCATTGGTTGAAGCCGTGATCGGAAGAGACCCGATTACCGGTAGAAAGTTGGAAAGCTGGGAACGCGGAGCATCAGTCGCTGCTATTTTAGGACGACCTTTAGTAAAAGGTGTGAAGCATGGAGGAAAGATTCTCGGTAGCATTGCATCTGGAGTGAAAAATACAAAAGGTAAAACAGTACATGTGGCCGATTCCGCTACACCAATAAATTCGACGAAGCAGCAAGCACCGTCTCAGGCGAATAAGGAAGCAAGTGCAACTACGGCATCACCTGCGAAGTCTAAGGAGAAGGTGGTTCTAACAGTTATAGTAATGCTCAAGTATTATCTCGTAAAGAAAATAGGAATAAATCAAATAAGTTACCTTCGGACCTAGATAACTCAAAAAAGGAGACACCTCCAACTAAACCGAAAAGGAGAAAATAATGAAGCCAGCAGTAATAAATAATCAATTAAATAAAAATAATCTATGGAACGGTTGTATTCTTGCATCAGTAGCGCACGCAATAATGGTTGCTCAATATCCTGAACTATCTTACGAACATTCATGGGATAATGGTAACTATAATGTTTTAGATAGTTCGGGAGGAAGAGGAACGATTACTTTCACAGATAAATATGTTGTTGGTGCATTTCGAAATGATAACGTTACCCGGAATGATATACCAACAGCTTTAGACTTTTTTACTGGTGCTCCAAAAGATGTCCTTGAGTTGGCCAAAAATGAAACTTTAGAATATCTTCTTGAAGAGGATGAAGATGGCACAACCTCACCATCAATTACTACATCATTTTGGGGTGACAATAATACTATTGCATCAATTGATAATATTGTCAGAATAGTTCAATGCGGAGGATATATAATAGAAAGGCAGTTTATGGAATATGACACTGCAGTTGAATCTTGGCGAGATTATTATGAAATGACTAACGAACAAGTAAAATTATTAAATTCTATTTATCTTAGAAAATTAAATAATCCAAACGGAAAAATTATCTTAACAAAAAGTGAAATCAAAACGATTGGAACAGAAAACCTTGAAGGCATGAGTGAAAGTAGAACCTCGTTTGAGGAGATAAATATCCTTTGGGGGTAATTACTTTTATTGGAATATGACACAATCTAAAATTCCCACATTCAAAATCTAGATTTTCATATAATAATAAAATTTCCGTTTCTAATAGATAAAAGAGCACGAATGAAATATTTATTCATTTGTGCTCTACTTATTTGTTGTTAGCAAAACGCCTAAAGATGGGCCACAAATGTCAGATGATTGGTTGAAAGGTACGAAAACCAAGAAAAGTCGAATATTGAAAGCTGTTGATGGGGATGAAGAATTAGCTGAAGAGATTTCGAGAGCATTGAAAAAAGGAGAAGTAGAAAGAGTACTATCAAAGATTGATAGTAATGGAAATGTAAAAACATTTAAAATAGATGCAAAGGGTGACATAGTTGGAGAATGGCCTTAAATAATAGCGAGGAGGAATATAAAATAATGAGAGATAATTTATGTGTTGAAGAAAAATGCAGAAAAAGTATAAAACTCCATCAAAAGTTTATTAAAGAAAATAGAGAGGATATTAAAAGTTTAGAAGAAGATGAAAGGAATGGTATCCAAAAATTCCCTAATGATAATATAAGTATCATAGAAGAAACCTATCTATCGAATTTTATTCATCAGATAAATGATATTAGTGCAAAATATTCTTTAGGGGATGATATTCGAACAGTAGAAGCTGATTTTCATAATGCCATAGATGATTTAGAACATACAGGAAAAAGAGAAGTGGGTTATGTAAATATGCTCTTGTATTTTGCAAGAGAAAAGTGCAGAGAATTGCAACGAAAAATACAGAGTGTTGCCACCCGATAATTTCCCTATTTTCTCGACAATGCATTTGTTAAACGGAAGCTCTGGCCCGTGTAGGAAATAATGTGGGCGTGATGAATCAAACGATCCACCAGAGCTGCCGTTAAACGTGAATCCGAGAAAATGCGGTTCCACTGACTAAATTCTAAATTTGAAGTGATAATTAAGCTCTTTTGTTCATAGAACTCTGAAATAATTTGAAACAGTAATTCTGCTCCTTCTTTGCCGAAAGGCAAATAACCCATTTCATCTAAAATCATTAAATCAACTTTCTCTAATTTACTTCTAAACTGCTTCAATTTCCCCGTATTTAGGGCTTGCTCTAGCTCCTCAACTAAATGCTAAATGCGATACACGATAAAAACGTACTTCAAATCCATGCTCACAAGCCTTTCGGCCAAGGGCAGAAGCTAAATGTGTTTTACCTGTTCCAGGTGCGCCAACTAAAATGACGTTCTCTTTTCTTCGAATAAAATCTAGCTGTTCTAACTCATCTTTCGTTAAATGGCTAGGAAAACAAATATCTTTATGCCACTGGTAGCTTTCTAGCGTTTTTGTATCAATGAAACGAGCTTGTTTCAAGTTACGTGCTATTTTTGCTTGTTCTCTGCCAAGCTGCTCTTTTAATAAAACTTGATACAGATATTCTTCCGGCTCAGTAAAAGGCACTTCTTTAATTGCTTCTGCTACATATGCTAATCTCAATTGCTTACAGAGTGTTAAAATATCTTCATTCATGATTTAACACCTCCGTCCCTTTTGGGGATAAGGCATCATATTCTGTCCAATTAACACCGTAAGGATGTTCAGTTTCTTCAGCCTCACGGCCAATATAATTATAAAAATTTTGATCAATATCATTCATATCATGTGTAAGTAACAGTGTCAGTAATTCATTAATCCGTTGTTTTCTTAACGCAAGTGAAGGAACTGTTAAATACTCTTTAATGCGCGTTGGCAGATAGATTGAGTAACGGGAATGCCCTACAACACGTGGTTTTTTCAACCAATCTTTTAAGATTTCCTTCCATGGAATAAAACGACGTTTTCTCATATAAGGTCGGGCATCAGATAATAAAATTTCTCCGTCATTTGTGATGACTTTATACGAATCCCAGTAGGTCACACAAGAAAGCTGGACGTAGTTTCTTGCTCTTGGCACATGAATCAAATGCCCATCAAGTTTGAATTCATTATATTTATTAAACTTGATTAAAAACTGCTTAAATACCCGATACGGTTTTTCAGGTAATTTGATTAATTGCTTTTGCTCGCGCTGCCACAGTTCATCAATCATTACTTCTTTTTTATAATGAACTCGTTGACGATCCTTGATTAATTGTTGTTCTAATTGATTCGTTAAATCTTCAAGATCCTTTATTACCGGAGGTAGGCTAAAGAAGTTATAACGAACATAACCTACTTTACCTTCCACATGACCTTTTTCATTTCCTTTTCGTGGGTTACATACTTGCACTTTAAACCCGTAATATTGTTGGAAATGTCGAAAGGCTTCTGTTAGTTGTGCCTCTGAATCGCCTTTTCTTACCTTTTTCACCGCAGGTGTTAAGTTATCAATTCGAATGCTCAATGGGACACCACCAGCCTGTTTAAATAACACTTGAAGTCCGCCTAAAAAGCATTCTAAATTTTCACCCGGCATCGGTACCGCAAATGCTGTATTACTTGCTGGAAATGACATGACCAATGCGTGAACATCAAGTATTTCGCCATCTTGAACAGCTTCCATAATCCCGAAATCTACTTGAGCTTCTCCTTCTGGATGTTCTAAACGTTCATGACCTTTGTCTATTTCGTCTTCTTGTGCTGCTTTCCATTCTTGAATGAAATTACAAAGTGTTCTATAGGAACCTTTGAAGCCCTTCTTTACTAAATCTTCAAACATTTTCTTATTTGTACGGCGTAACTTTTTCTTAAGTTTTAAATCCTCTTCTAACCAATCAATTACGATTTCTCCCCATTCTTCGTCGTACATCATGCCCGTTTTCAAATGAGTTTTCTCTTGAGGCAATTGATCTCCATCGCCATATTTTTTGGCAGTGCGCCAATTCACTTGCATTGTATTGGCAATTTCGGTAATAGATAGTCCTTTTTCATTTCGTAATGTTTTGATACAATTAACTTCAGACATTGCTAGCATCCTTTCTTACCTCCACTTTTTGGATTCGACACCTAAAAGAGCAGAGGGACTTGGGGTGGCTGGCAAGTCTTTTTTTATGCACAAAAATAGTGCAGGACTCTGTACAAATTCTTTGCACTAGTCTGCACTTTTATTTTGCAATAAACAGCTCTGGACGATTTCCTTAGGAATCCTATTAGAAACAGATAAAAAGAATATAGAAAGATTAAGTAAGGTGGTTGAGAAAAAGGAAATAAACGATGCAGTAATTGATTATTTATTATATACGAGTGATATCGGATATGAAAAAATCACTAATGAGTATTATAAAGAAAACCCCTACGCAAAAACAAGAGAAATTATAGAACTTGCCCAAACCGATAAAAAAGAAGCCTCTAAACGATTACAAAAGTATATGGAGAAAGAATGGTTTAAAGGGCATTATGACTATGAATGGAAAAATGCACATAAAGAACCTGACTATGTGGGATTTTGGAGCTTTGAAACAGCTGCCCTTGCCAAAATACTTGAACTAGATGATTCAAGCTTAATCAATAATAACCACTATCCTTATGACTTAGCACATTACAAGAATTCAATGAAATTTAAACAGATTTCTCTCAATGAATTAATTATTGAGCAGGAGATTGAACAGACTGAAATAATAGAAGGCATTGAAAATAATCCGTTATTAGAAAAAATTATTCCGACAAAATGGCATGCATTTGTCAACGAATTAGTACATGATTATGAGGTTATGGCTGATAGTAGCTTCTATGAAAAATACAAAAAAGTGATGGGCTTTGACCAAATTTGGTTCCAATACCAAGAGTATGAAGAAGCCAATGAACAGAAAGATCTCTTAGGAAGTTTAATTGTTTTTGCGATGGTGGATAAAGGTTATCTATTACAATTGGATTATAAAGAAGATTTGGAAGAATACTATTCCAGTTTAAAAGATTTTTGGAATCCTACAAAAACCAAATTGGTTCAATTTATGGTAGATAATGATCAATATTATTATGCTTTACTACCAATCGATATGAATATGAAGGAAATGTATGAAGTTAACCTCTTAGATATAAAGTAATTTAATGGTAAAAATGTTAAAATGGTGGTAGTTGGGAATTTCAACTACCACCATTTTTTTATAATTTTAGATACGGATCTCTGCAAGATTAGACTTTATTCCGGTAGTAGGAAATGCGAAGG
>NZ_JAXCLE010000041.1:0-4402 GCF_037027585.1 Solibacillus ferritrahens
CCTAAAATATTTTCTAAAAAGCTATTGACTGGAGGTAAGAATGGCACCTCCTTTGAATGATAACTTTATCGTACCGGCGGTGCCAGGTTATTTATATGCGTTATTTGATTACGGGCTTACTTCTTATCTATCGAAACCTCTATTTCCATCGCCTGTTCTTCCCCTTATATGCTAGTACTAATAGAAAATTTAACACTTAGTACACTAATTAAATAATCGTAATCTTTTAAATTTACGTATTTAAACATGCAAAAAACACTTGTCGCCTATTATAGACAATCAAGTGCTTTAAGTTTTAAATTTTCTAAGTTTATTAATATTTGTAAGTTTTATGAGTTATTTTATTATTGACAGTATGACATCTTTTTTCCCACATGACAAGTGTAACGTTTAAACCCTTTAGCTTGTTTAATCTCGTGTGTTTGTTGCTTATGACATCCATAAGAGGTCCTTGTAAATAAATTGTCATTTCGCCTATTCTCGCTCTTATTGCTTTATTGCTTTATTGCTTTATTGCTTTATTGTTAAAATAGCACTCCTTGATGGTCTAGCCTTCAAGAGTTATTATTTCAAATTCAACGATATCTTTAACTGTAAACAATTTAAAAACCATTATATCTTTGTTTATATCCACGAGCTTGTACAATCTCTTTACTTTACAGTCAATGCCCTGTCATAAGTCCCACTGCAATATAAAATGTCATCAACCTAAGCTCGTACTTCTTTTTCTAGTCTATTATTGCCCGGGATACTCTGGGATGATGCTCCCATCATGAAGTACGTATTTTCAATCGCCCTATCATTTTCCTAATCACTTCACATATACTTTATTTTTCATATGTTATAGTTAAAGCTTATATCCGTAAAAATATTTTTGTCCTTTTACCAGTTTTCACTTGAAAGTTCTTCTATATAGTCAATGAAATCTAAAAAATATATTAGCGATAGATCCATTATCCATTTTAAGGTAAAGAGTTATATTTGGTACTAGCACTCAAACAGCAGATGATCTGCTAACCATAAAGGGATCAACGTTCTTTTCTTCTAATAAGTCCTCAAACTTCTCCGTTCCATTTTCCACAAAATATTCGTACTCCGACTGTGAAATAAAAAACGCTAATAATATTCTTCCATCTTTCTCTTTAGTCTCAGTACGAACCTCGCTATATTTTTCAGGGAAAGCAAATGGTTCTGTAAAGTAAATTGCAAATTTATCGTAATTTTGAACAAATGTCTTATCAATACTTTCGATACCACATATCGCTATTCCTCTTCCTATTTCCATTTGATTACCGATACAATAAAATAACGCATTTGCAAGAATTTTTCCCGTACTATTAAATGCTCCATCAACTACCATTGAAATCTCAACATTATCACCTACTATTTCCTCATACTTACTAAATCCAAGTGTATTATAAACTAAACATTCTTCAAATACATTTTCATACTTTAAAATTTGTATACTCGGCATTTCTTCATTATTTTTAAACACCTCTTGGTCAACTGGTTTCCCTAAAAACTTATTGTAATGGTCGTAGTAAAGTTCTCCATAGTTAATCATCTTTTTTTACTCCTTTATAAGTTCCTTCTACTCCTTCAAATGCATGGCTAATATTACATTCATGACATTGAACCCTTAATCGTTTATTATACTCATCCAATACCTCTTTTCGTGTTGGCTTAACTTCACCTGCTTTCATACTTGCAACTCTTTCTGCCCAAGTATCTGGATAATGGTCTATGTCATATCCAATTCTATTTAAAGGCCCTTTTTTAGTATTGATTGTAATACTATCTGGAATGTCTTTTCCACAAGTAGGGCAAATCATTTTCCCAGATGCATTTTTTGGTGCTTCACTTTCTGCCTTAGCACGAGGACCTTTCCTAAAGCTACTTCTATTATATAATTTATCTTTATCCGTACCCTTAGTCTTATCCTTAGCTTTCGCAGGTGGTAACGTTGTTGCTCTTGCTTGCTGCTCTGCATTTGACTGTGCTTGCTGCTTTGTCGGTTTAGCTGGTGTAGCGGACTCGACAATAGATACTGTTTTACATTTACCACCGGATGCAACGCTACCGAGAATCTTTCCTCCATGCTTCACACCTTTTACTAAAGGTCCTCCTAAAGTAGCAGCAACTGATGCTCCGCGTTCCCAGCTTTCCAACTATTATATAATTCTTTTATATCATATTGAGGGAAATATTCTCTAAATGTTTTTTCATTTATAGGAGAGAAACCTAAATAAATTTTTTGTTTATTCGCTTTACTTAAACTAAACTCTCTAAATGTTTTTTTCATTATTTCTTTCCAATATAAGTCTTTTTATCACGTAACCAACCTTCTGCATTGGTTCCTGGTTTACCCTTACCCACATATGGCATTTCTACTGTAATTCTTGGGTCAGCTGATCCATAATCACCAGTCCCACCTACCATATGATTAATTGATTTCCACCTATGCTTATAATACTGGCGAAAAATCAGGAACTCCATTCTTATATTGATACCTTTAATTCCAGCCTCGTCTAATATACTTTGTAATTTAGAGTCTGGTGGCGGTTTAAGTGTACTTAAAGATTCTCCCCTAATTCCTTCAAATTCAATTCTCGGGTTAATTGGTGCAGGTGTTTGATTAATCCTTGCCCCATATGAACTAGCCACTTCGGTTTGTCTAAAGGCAGGTTGAACTTCTACATTTAATTTACTATCCTTTTACAAGTTTATTTCCTTATTTATCACAACGAGCTGTGTCATTCTCGTGTTTAAACTTAAATATAGTTGTAAGTATGGTAGTTATATTTAAACGTAAAAAGCACTTGTTGCCTTTAATTGACAATCAAGTGCTTTAAGTTCATTTGTTTTTAAGTAGCGTAAATTTGTAAGTTTTGTAGTAACAGTATGACACCTTTTAAAACTTACGAGTTTGTACGAGTTCGTTAGTTTAATATACATTCCATGTGTTTGTATTTATCGCCCTGTAAAATGTCACCTCGCCAAAGCTCGTACTTTATTTTCTATTCTCTTATTGCACATAACACTCTATGATGGTACAACCATCATGGAGTATCTATTTTCAAACGCCCTATTATTTTTTCTGTCTTTCATTTAGTTATATAGGATTATTCGGAAATTCACTATGGTATTTATCGATTAACGCTTTATATTCTCCATCATTTGGTACTTCTTCTAAGTATTTATTTTTCCAAATAATCATTTGGTCACTAAAACCATATTCTGTAGCGAACCAATTTGTATAATCATAATGCATCTTAAATTTCCCACTACTCTCAAGAGTCATTGTAAAGGAATACCAAAGTTCTTGCTGATTATCTTTAAAAACATTTCTTAGTTCATCACTCAACTCAAACAGCTTTCTTTTATTTTTTTTAAATTCTTCTTTATCAATAGCATAGTTAAATGGGATTTCCACACTATAATTAAAGCATTGTCTATTTTCAGGTGTATTATAAAAAAAGTACGTTCCCCCTCCAGTTTCCGATATCTGAGCATAGAAATAAAATTTCTCCCATTCTTCTGGAATCATTTCATTAACCGTTTCAGCTATTTCTCTATACAACTTGTTCATTTCTTTTTCCACTTTAATCAACCTCCTGCGCGATTTCTAATCGTTTTCTCAACTATCCCTTTTCCTTCTATTTCATAAATTATTTCAAAATAATTTGGTCTTAATGCGGTTCCTTGATAAACTGGTTCAATCTTTACTTTTACTTTTTTAGGAGGCTTTCCACCTAACGCATTAGCCCACTCTTGCTCCATATTATACCACTCTCCACCAGAGCGATTAATTTGTCTATTTTGAGCAATCAAATTATCAATATCTCCAGAGCCATTGAATTGAGTTCCTATCAAGTGGCCACCATCATCATCAGGTAACCTATCTTCACGGCCTGCTGCCACTTGCATTCCTTTGTTTCGTTTTCCTTTTTGAAGTATTAATTCTCCTGCCTCAACATCTACTATTCTACCAAGCTCATCTGTTGTGTATTTATAACCATCCTCGGTAATATAACGCACGTTTGGTGCCAGTTCTTTTCTTCCATTTTTCCCTTTAATAATGTGCTTCCCAAGGTCCCCCTCTTGTATTTCCGTTATCTTAGGAGAGTTACCCGTACCCTTTGTCTGATCCTTAGCTTTCGCAGGTGGTAACGTTGTTGCTCTTGCTTGCTGCTTCGTCGGATTTGCTGGTGTAGCGGAATCGGCCACATGTACTGTTTTACCTTTTGTATTTTTCGCTCCTGATGCAATGCTACCGAGAATCTTTCCACCATGCTTCACACCTTTTACTAAAGGTCCGCCTAAAATAGCAGCGACTGATGCTCCGCGTTCCCAGCTTTCCAACTTTCTACCGGTAATTGGGTCTCTTCCAATCACGGCTTCA
>NZ_JAXCLE010000042.1:0-4185 GCF_037027585.1 Solibacillus ferritrahens
AGGTCATTTAAATGACACAAGGTACAGTAAAATGGTTTAACGCAGAAAAAGGTTTTGGATTTATCGAAGTTGAAGGCGGAAACGACGTATTCGCTCACTTCTCAGCAATCCAAGGCGACGGTTTCAAATCTTTAGACGAAGGTCAAAAAGTTGAATTTGAAATCGAAGACGGTCAACGTGGCCCACAAGCTACAAACATCGTAAAACTTTAATTTTAATGATGTAATAATAAAGAAGAGGTATCCTTTAACGAGGATGCCTCTTTTTTTGGTTAATTCCAAAAAAATGATAAACGTTACTTATTTTAACAGAAAATGTATCCCGTTTTAAGAGGTTTTAGCCGCCTTCATCCCGAAATAAATAGATAAAGGTAGTTTAGGTTAAAATTACCTAAATATGTCTTGAATATATGCTGATTGAATATTTGGGAGATTACGTTGAATTGCACAAAGAAGAGTTAATGAATATTTAGGAAAAGACAAAATTGCAAATTATTGATTATGATGTCCGGTCTCACAATCGTTAAAGCTTTTTTTATTAAAAGGCAGAAATTAGAAGACTAGCTTATTATTAATGATTCCTTTGAACGGAGAGAGACTAAATTGAGACCAGAACTAACAAAAGATTTGAATGTAAAAGATTTTCGTGATTTTTATTGGATAAAAGAGGAGTTACAAACTTTTTGTAGAGCAAATGAAATAAGTGCTTCTGGCTCTAAAACAGAAATTACAGATAGAATAGCAATATTTCTGGAAACAGGAGAAATACAAAAGCCAGTAAGGAAAAGAAGCTATTCCTCTACAGAAATAAAATTAGAAGAGTTAAGTTTAGATACAGTTATTACGGATAATCACCGGTGTAGTCAGGTAGTTAGGGCTTTCTTTACATCCGTTATTCCAAAATTCCATTTTTCCACGTATATTCAAAATTATTTTAAAGAAAACGTAGGAAAAACATATAGGGACGTTATGAATGCATGGTATGAGGAAGAGAAAAGAAAAAAAGACGTAACATATAAAAAACAAATAGGATCACAATTCGAATACAATCAATTTACTAGAGATTATTTTTCAGATCCTAAAAACGAAGGTAAAAAAAGAGAAGATGCAATTAAAGCCTGGAATGCCATTAAAGTTTTACCGGGCAGCAATAAATATAAAGGGTGATTATTATTAATCATATTAATTGCTAGTTCTTTTATGAAGGAGGTATTTTATGAAGATCCGTCCAATGATACTAGAAGATACTAATAAACTTGATGATTTAATGAATGATCTGGGATATCCATCCTCAAAATCAAAGATTCAGGAAAGATTTAATAAGATTTTAGGTTATTCGGATTATCAAACATTCGTAGCCGAAGTAAAGGGTAATTTAGTTGGTTTTGTTGGAATGTGTAAACAGTATGCGTATGAATTTGATGAGCCTTACGTAAGAGTTTTGGCACTAGTAGTTCATGAAGAGTTTCGTAGAGATAATATTGGACAAAGTCTCATGCTAGCTGCAGAAGATTGGGCAAAAAAGAATCATTGTGTAGCGGTGATCTTAAACAGTGGAAATAGGGAAGAACGATTTGCTGCTCATAATTTTTATAAGAAATTAGGATATATAGGGAAAAGTACAGGCTTTAGTAAAAGTCTAGTTAATGATTAGTTTTTCATTTAAAAATTGTAGGTCCAAAAAGAGTAAAGGGGGAGTTGCAATTGTATAAATTTAGTTGGGTGGGGAGTGAAAAGCACTTTGTAGATATACCATATATTCAGCAAGTCAACAACTTAACAATCGGTCGTTTTGGTGGGAATTCATCGGCAGGTCAATATAAAAATGAGGATGGTTGTATCGTTTGGTCAAATGAAGAACAGGATTGGGAATTTGTAGTGCTCCTCGATGCTCATAATTCAGCAGAGAGCGCCGAACTGGTCATAAATACCATTACAGAGGAAGAACAAAATTTAACGACTATTTTCAACATGCCATTACCAGAATCTTTTAATCAAATGGACAAATACATAGTACATATTTTTCAAAATCCACTTTTTCTAGCGAGTTGTCGAGAAATACAAGGTGAAACGGCGTGTCTGATAGTTTTAAGAAAAGACAAGTATGTTTGGTGGTTTTCAGTTGGAGATTGTATCCTTCATCTGTTTCACCCCGAATTGGCTAAGATGGATCAATTTCTTTTGAACCAAAGAAATTTCTATGAATGGATAGGGCAAGTAAACACATTTGAACTGGATGTACCATGCTATAGCACGGGGCGTCGGGAATTAAAAAAAGGAATGAACCATCTTTTTCTTACAACAGATGGTTTAACGGAATGCCCTGATGGTAATTTCCATAACGCTATCGAAATTATGAAGGAATTTGATAACGCCAAATCCCATCAAGATTCTGTTCAGAATTTATTAAAGGAAATTGAAGAAAAGGGAGTACGAGATAGCACTACTATTATTTCGTGGGTAGTTAATGTAGAAAGAAATGCGAGTGAACCAAGTGACTTATAAATTTATGAAGAATAGGAGGCATTTCTATGTTTAAAGTAAAAACGGATTCAGTAGTGGGATATAAGGAAATGAAAATTCCCTACACTTTATTAAGCACCAATGAGGATTCAAAAAATTTAGTAATCATGCTTCCTGGAGCTGGATATAGCACGCAAGCTCCTCTCTTTCATTATTCGACTGGAGTTTTTTTAAATAAATCTTCCGATGTACTGCAAGTAGATTATTCATATAATGATAAATTTTATGATGATTTCAGTATCGATGAAATTAGTGATGCGATTAAGCATGATGTAAGGGTAGTTATCGATCAGGTTTTAAATGATAGATCGTATGAATCCTTTTGTCTAATCGGCAAATCTTTAGGAGCGATTGCTATGTCATCTGAGTTAAAAAGGAATATTTTTAAAGATGCAAAAGCAGTTTGGCTAACTCCGCTTATTAAAAGGGAAGATGTTTTTGAGGCGATGATAAAAGGAGAAAACAGGGGTTTGTGTTTTATCGGTGACAACGATCAGCATTATAATGCAGAAAGATATGAGCAAATAGTTCAAAATACGAACATTGTTTCAACACTATTCCCTAATGTAAATCATGGGTTGCAATATGAGAATGACCCTGTTAATTCAATTGATGTATTAAAAAATGTGATTAAAAAAATTAATGAATTTTAAATACAGATTGCTAGGAAGAATAACAAGGAGTTGAATAGATGACTATCCCGATTTTTAAGGGAATGGAAGGTGTTTTTATCCCTGTAAAAGACCCAGCTATTTCGGCTAAATGGTATGAAGAAGTGCTGGGTTTTAAAATAATTTACATTGAAGAAGAGGCAGCTGTGATGCAAATTGGAGAAGAATCCCAAACGGTAGTATGTTTGGTGAAGACCTTGAATCACGTACCAATGAAGTTCCCGGAGAATAAGTTTGGGGTGGGCAAATACTATAATTTTATTCCTACAGATATAGAAGAAGCCTATAAGCTTTTTCTAGCCAAAGATGTAATGGTGAATCCAATTGGAGGGGAAGGATCCACTAGATTCTTCACATTTTATGATCCGGATGGTAATCCATTGGGAGTTTGTAAATAAAGGCAGTTAAGGTTTTTTAAAGCTGAAAGGAGATAAAAATGAGTGAGAAATTACTAAGAATAGGCACAACATATATTCCAGTAACGGATGTAGACCTTGCTGCTGATTGGTATGTAAAAAAACTAGAAGCAGAGTTAAGCTACAAAGATCAGGACAAAGCTATTTTAACCTTGGCCAATCAAAGTATCTTTCTGGTGAAGTCACCTGAAAGCCAAAGCTCCAATTTCTTGGATATTTACGGGAATGAGCGTTTTTCGTTAACATTTGAAGTCAATGGAATAAAGGCATTGGAAGCATTACACAAAGATTTTAAGCAAAGTGAAATAAAAGTTGGAGAGATTGAAGACAGAGGACACGCTGGACGGAATTTTGTTTTTTATGATTTAGATGGTAATAAATTTGATGTATGGAGTGAACTTAGCCCAACCTTCAAATAAAAATTTCTAGTAAATAAAGAAGCCACTGTTTTGATTAATGAACTGAACCCTATTATGTAGACAGTTTAAAAAAAGCGATGTAGCAGTTTCTTATGCTGCAATTAGATGACTTCGGTAAGTTGCCGGAGTCATCTTTTTTAATGTCCATTGTTTTCTC
>NZ_JAXCLE010000043.1:0-3507 GCF_037027585.1 Solibacillus ferritrahens
CCTTCAAAGAGGGCGGCTATAAAGACGTAATCTCTGCAGGATTAGACTTTATTCCGGTAGTAGGAAATGCGAAGGCATTGGTTGAAGCCGTGATCGGAAGAGACCCAATTACCGGTAGGAAATTGGAAAGCTGGGAACGCGGAGCATCAGTCGCTGCTATTTTAGGAGGACTTTTAGTAAAAGGTGTGAAGCATGGTGGAAAGGCAGTCGCAGGCATTATTTCGGGTGGGCAAAAAGCAACAAATAAAACAGTAAATCTGGCCAAGTCCCCAACACTAACGAATCCGACAAATCAGCAAGCACCCTCCTTGGCAAAGAACGAAGCTAGTGCAACAACGGCATCACCTGCGAGATCTAAGGAGCAGGGTAAGGGGATAGATAAAGCTCCTAACAACGTAAACTATGGAGATCAATATACGAAAGATGGACGTAGGAAGGTGTTAAAAGAGAATATAGAATATACTACTAAGGAAGGTTATACTTATAAAACAGACAGTAAAGGACGTATTTCAAGCTGTGAAGGTAACCTGGAGCTGGGTAAAGGGAAAAGAAATAATTATGCTCAAAGGAAAGTGGGACGAGAAGATCGCCTAGCTGATGATGAGGGTGGCCATTTGATTGCAAGTATTTTCAAGGGTTCTGGTAATATAGATAATCTTGTTCCAATGAATGGCAACCTAAATAAAGGTGAATGGAAAAAACTTGAGAATTCGTGGGCTGACGCACTTAGACATGGAGATGAAGTGAAAGTAAAAATAACACCTAATTATAAGGGCGATTCAAAACGTCCAGATAGTTTTGAAATTAAGTATAAAATTGGTGAAGATGGTTGGGAGAAAAAGAGATTTGATAATGTACCGGGAGGGAAATTAGATGAATGATGAAAAATTAGGCAGATTATATCAAGAAATAGTCGGAATTATAATAGATACAATTCCGGAGGAGTGGTTAAAAGTATATCTTTATGCCGAAGTGAATGACGGTTCTCAAAAAGCTGACTTCTATTACTATCCTAAAGATAGTGATAAACCTATTTGTAGTCATGATATCACCGAACTCTTTACCATAAGTGAAGTGGAGTATTCGATACAATGGCATCAATTGCTAGATAGTATTAAAGTGTTATGGAGAGAGTTTATCGATATTGATGAAGCGCCATGGACAAGTTTCACTATGATTTTTGATAACACAGGAAAGTTTAAAATAGATTTTAGTTATGACGATCTGTCAAATGCTGACCCCCATGAAATAGCGACAATATGGAGGTATGAAAATATGGGAATTGTCCCAAAAAGTAACTCGGGAAAGAAGCATCTAGAAAAGTATCTTCAGACAATTAAAAATAAAGAAAACTAGGCATTAGTGGTCCTGTTAAGGTTAAAGCTTCTCCTGGAGCTACCGAAGAGCAAATAGCTCAAGTGGTATCTATTAGAATTGGATTATAAAGAAGATTTGAAAGAGTATGATTCCAGTTTAAAAGATTTTTGGAATCCTACAAAAACCAAATTAGTTCAATTTATAGTAGATAATAATCAATATTACTATGTTTTATTACCAATTGATGTGAATATGACGGAAATGTATGAAGTTAACCTTCTAGATGTAAAGTAAGTTAATGGAAAAAATGTTAAAATGGTGGTAGTTGGAAATTGCAACTACCGCCATTTCTTTTTAATTATTTAAGATACGGATAGTTAAATCGATAACAAGACATCGTCGTTACCCAAGCGGAAAAGTGGCCGTTGCGTATACGTCCTTCAAAGAGGGTGCTATAAAGATGTAATCTCTGCAGGATTAGACTTTATTCCGGTAGTAGGAAATGCGAAGGCATTGGTTGAGGACGTGATTGGAAGAGACCCAATTACCGGTAGAAAGCTGGAAGCGCGGAGTATCAGCCGCTGCTATTTTAGGAGGACCTTTAGTAAAAGGTGTGAAGCATAGCGTAAAGCTGGGTGCAAAGGCTGTTTCAGGAGCTACATCGGGTAGCAAAGCAACAAATAAAACAGTAAATATAGCCAAGTCTCCAACACCAACGAATCCACAAAAGCAGCAAGCACCGTCTCAGGCGAAAAGTGAAGTAAGCGCAACAACGGTAACACCTGCGAAATCGAAGGAGCAGGGGACAGATAACTCAAAATCTAAAAAACCTATACCTGATTTTGTAAAAAAACAATGGGAAGCTGGAAATAGATTTAATAAGGAAAATCACCCTCGATATCCTTATAATGAAATAGAGTTAGAGGCAAAGGAAATCAATGGGAAGAAATATGTGGTCGATTCATATATTCCTGGTGAGGAAATTATCTCGAGGAAATATACTCAATTGGCTAAAGTACAAAATAAGACGGCATTAGGTTATTTAAGTGAGTTTACTAAAAAGTATTCTTCTGGTTCAGAAATATCTGCTGGTAAATTTAATCCTAATGCTTTAAAAGGTGGTCGACTAGAGGGAGAATTAATTTTGGAAGTCCCTGTACAAATAAAGCCTGTTCCAAAAATAATTATTGAAGAGGCCAATAATAAAGGGATTATTATTCGCGACATTAATGGGAGGGTGTATAATTAATGGAAATTCACTATTGTGATAAGTGGTCTAATATAAAAAAAAAACCATGGAATATAATTGATGAGAATACAGCAAAGACACTTCATGAAAATCGTCAATCATATACTGCTATTATAGGGGATTTAGAACAGCCAAATTACCTTGTAAATATTACTGATAAATGGGTTTCAGTGAGTTTTCTAGATAAATTTCTCCGTAAATATTTAAATTATGATTTTATTGTTAAAGAGGGCAATAGGATATTTCTGAGGACAATAATGTATTGGGAATATGAAGAAGATATACAATTAAAAAGTATGATTTTTGGGTATCAAGAAAATGGTCATATTGCTATGGAACAAAGAGATTCTATAACTGGGGAATTAGAAGAACGAGTGACAAAAGATGATGTATCAAGGAATTGGGATGTATTATCAAAATTTGGGGATTACTTATATTTGTGTAAAGAAGAGAGATAATTTCGTTTTATAGAATTAGCTGAAAACCAGAAAGAATAATTAAAGGAAAGTACAGAATAATGTTATTAATTTTGTTTTAAAGTTTTAAGATATTAATTTATTTAATTAAACTCCTTTGTTTTCAAGTAGTTAAAAGTAGAATATATAATATTTAAACAGTAGAGAATAAACTTAGAGCGCAAATGGAATTATTATTCATTTGTGCTCTACTTATTTATTACATATTAAATAAGCCTGTCTACTTCGCAGTAAAGAACCTTGCATATATGATGGAAGGCTCTGTGAAAGGTCCGGTTTCGGTGGCAGAAGCAGCGGATGACGAAGACGACGAGGATGAAGACCTGGATTCAGCGCTCGATGTTTTAGGCATGATTCCCCTAACCGGGGGTGATGTCTAGTGGCGAAGAAGAAAGGAAAAGGCTTTTTTGGTGCAATCGGGAAGGCATTAGGTAGTATCCCGGTTGTAGGAAAGGTGAAAAAGGC
>NZ_JAXCLE010000044.1:0-2615 GCF_037027585.1 Solibacillus ferritrahens
TCTCCTCTTATTTGTACTTACTGCCAAGGCAGCAGTAAAACAGGTCAAGAAGGCCGCGAAAAAAGCCGTGACGCAAGCGAAAAAGAACGTCAAAGCTGCCGTAAAGAAGACGAAGAAGGCTCTGAAAAAGGTCGGCGGAAAAGTGGCCGTTGCGTATACGTCCTTCAAAGAGGGCGGCTATAAAGACGTAATCTCTGCAGGATTAGACTTTATTCCAGTAGTAGGAAATGCGAAGGCATTGGTTGAAGCCGTGATCGGAAGAGACCCAATTACCGGTAGAAAATTGGAAAGCTGGGAACGTGGTGCATCAGTTGCTGCTATTTTAGGAGGACCTTTAGTAAAAGGTGTGAAACATGGAGGAAAGGTTCTCGGTAGCGTTGCCTCAGGAGCGAAAAATATAAAAGGTAAAACAGTGCATGTGGCCGAGTCCGCTACACCAACTAATCCGACAAAGCAGCAGGCACCGAAACCAAATCAAGAAAGTCCATCAGCTTCAAATATAGCCGACTTTAATCCAAAGACAGCGACAACCAAGCAAAAAGGGAATTTTGGTGAAATAAAATCAAGTGACAATCTATTAAACAACAAGAGTATAAAAGATGCGGGGTACGATTTAAAACCAATTGGTAGGGGTGTACCTTCAAGCATAAATGATAAAATAGTAAAAGGGATTGACGGATTATATGAAAACACAAATAAAGAGTCTCCTATTAAATATGTTATTGATGAAGCAAAGTTTGGTAGTTCACAACTAAGTAAAACAGCTAAGGATGGCCCACAAATGTCAAATGACTGGCTGAAGGGTACGGAAACTGGAAAGAGTAGAATTTTGAAAGCTGTTGATGGAGATAAGCGATTAGCAACAGGAATTAGGAAATCATTGGAAGATGGTAAAGTTGAAAGAGTATTATCCAAAGTAGATAGTAATGGACATGTAAAAACATTTAGAATAGATGCAAAGGGTGACATAATTGGAGAATGGCCATAATTTAGTAGCTAAGGGGAATCGAATAAAATGAGAGATTTTTTAGGTATAGAAGAGAAATTTAGAGAAGATATAGAATATAATAAAGAGTTTATTGAAGAAAATAGAGACGATATTAAAAGTTTAAAAGAGGATGAAAAGAATGGTATCCAAAGAAATCCTAATGATAATAAAAGTATTATTGAAGCAAGATATTTAAGTAATTTTATATATGAAATAGAAAATATTCGGGCAAAATATTCTTTAGGAGAAGATGTTAGTACATTGGAAGGGGATTTTCAACAGGCACTTTATGATTTAGGGCATACGGGAACAAGTAAAGTTGGCTATACTAATCTCCTTTGGATGATTTCTTTAGGTATCTTATTAGAAACGGATAAATTAAATTTAAAAAGATTAGAAAAAATAGTTGAGGAAAAAAATATTAAAGATGCAGTAATTGATTTTTTATTATTTGCTAGTGATATTGGATACACAAAAATCACCAATAACTATTTTAAAGAAAACCCCTACGCAAAGACGCGAGAAATTATTGAGCTAGCAGAAACTGATAAGGAAGAAGCCTCTAAACGATTACAAAAGTATATGGAGAAGGAATGGTTTAAAGGGCATTATGACTATGAATGGAAAAATGCACATAAAGAACCTGGCTATGTAGGGTTTTGGAGCTTTGAAACAGCAGCCCTTGCCAAAATACTTGATTTGGATGATTCAAGCCTAATCAATAATAATCACTATCCATATGATTTAGCGCACTACAAGAATTCAATGAGATTTAAACCGATTTCTCTCAATGATTTAATCATTGAGCAGGAGATTGAACAGACTGACTTAATAATAGAAGGCATCGAAAATAACCCGCTATTAGAAAAAATTATTCCAACAAGATGGCATGTATTTGTCAACGAACTCATCCATGATTATGAGGTTATGGCTGATAGTGACTTCTATGAAAAATACAAAAAAGTGATGGGCTTAGACCAAATTTGGTTCCAATATCAAGAGTATGAAGAAGCCAATGAACAGAAAAATCTCTTAGGAAGTTTAATTGTTTTTGCGATGGTAGATAAAGGGTATCTATTACAATTGGACTATAAAGAAGATTTGGAAGAATACTACTCCAGTTTAAAAGATTTTTGGAATCCTACAAAAACCAAATTGGTTCAATTTATAGTAGATAATGATCAATATTACTATGCTTTACTACCAATCGATGTAAATATGAAGGAAATGTATGAAGTTAAACTTCAGTGAAGTAAGTTAATGGTAAAAATGTTAAAATGGTGGTAGTTGGGGATTTCAACTGTCGCCATTTTTTTAATAATTTTAGATACGGATAGTTAAATTGATAACAAGACACCGTCGTTATCCAAGCGAAAAAGCACGTTAAAGCTGCCGTAAAGAAGACGAAGAAGTCTCTGAAAAAGGTCGGCGGAAAAGTGGCCATTGCGTAATCGAAGGCATTGCTTGAAGCAGCAATTGGAAAGCTGGGAACGTGGAGCATCAGTAGCTGCTATTTTAGGAGGACCTTTAGTAAAAGGTGTGAAGCATAGCGTAAAGCTCGGAGCAAAGGCTGTTTCAGGAGCTACATCGGGTAGCAAAGCAACAAATAAAACAGTAAATCTGGCCA
>NZ_JAXCLE010000045.1:0-2048 GCF_037027585.1 Solibacillus ferritrahens
ACTTTATTCCGGTAGTAGGAAATGCGAAGGCATTAGTTGAAGCCGTGATTGGAAGAGACCCAATTACCGGTAGAAAGTTGGAAAGCTGGGAACGCGGAGCATCAGTCGCTGCTATTTTAGGAGGACCTTTAGTAAAAGGTGTGAAGCATGGTGGAAAGGCTGTCGCAGGCATTATTTCGGGCGGGCAAAAAGCAACAAATAAAACAGTAAATTTGGCCAAGTCCCCAACACCAACGAATCCGACAAAGCAGCAAGCACCGTCTCAGGCGAAAAGTGAAGTAAGCGCAACAACGGCATCACCTGCGAAATCGAAGGGCCAGGGTAAGGGTGAAAATTCCCAACCACCACAAAATGGCTCGAATATTAAACCTGCAAAGCTTCCTGAAATTGAAGTTAAGTTTAACTATAATCCAAAGCATGATTCTGCTGAATTTAGAAGGCAATTGAAAGCTCAAGAAGAGGGCATGAATGAGTTAACTGTTGACGAATATCTTAAAAATAGAGAAAAATATATTGCTGAAGGTAGAGCGAAAGAAGGAAATGTTGCTCAACAAACAGCTAGAGAAGAAGCTTTATCTGATAAAATTACCGAATTTATGGATAAAGGAAAATCATTTGATGAAGCAGAAAAAGAGGCGGGAAAATGGCTGAAAACCCAAGCAGCACTTCACAATCCAGATCAGGTTGCGGGAGGAAGACCTGAAATAATAGGAGGAATGGGAGATAAAAGGGTTAAATTCTCTATAGGTAGTCAATGGAAGTCTAGAATCAAAATTGTTGATAAACAAATCGAGGAAAAAGTAAAAAACATGACACTAGAACAACTAAAAAATACTTATTTGAATGTAAAGTTAACACATTAAAGGAGGAGTTTAAATGGAGCAATATTTAAAAGATTTTAAGTTACAGAATAAAGTTCCGAGTGAACTCATTGAAAAGTATAAAAATATAGTCCCTAAAGAAATAATAGATTTATGGCAGGATTATGGATTTGGAACATTTATGGCAGGTTATTTTAAAAGTGTCAATCCAGAAGAGTACATTGATATCTTACAAGAGAGCAGCCAAAGATATACTGATTCTTTAGTATTATTTGCAACAAGTATGGGGGATTTAGTCATATGGGCTGATGGTTATGTAAGGTTGCTTAACTTTAGATACGGTGTACTTAAAACACTTATGCCAAACTTTCTATACTTTTTTAAAAGTTTGGATTCAGAAAAATTTCGAGACGAGTATTTAAAGTGGCAACCATATCCAAAAGCAGTAGAAATATGTGGAGAATTGTCATATGACGAGTGTTTTGGATACACCCCTCTGTTAGGGCTTGGTGGAACAGAAAAAGTAGAGAATCTAAAAAAAGTTAAATTGAAGGAACATATTCTTATTATTACTCATTTTATGGGGCCAGTTCAGTAATAAGAAGCATGTGTCTTATTCCATGCAAATAGAGATATTTATAAGAAAACAAAATATATGCGAAGTGGATAACAAAAAATAATATGGTGTTTGAAAACACATACTCCATGATGGTTGTCCCAGCATGGAGTACTGTGTGCAATGAAATTGCAACTGCCGCCATTTTTTTGAGTTAATTAGGAGGGCTTAAGTGATAAATAAATATACTTTGTCAAAATTCAATCTTTACCCAGCGGTTGATGATTATGCCTATGATACTTCATACAAGTTTTGGAATGTATAATTGGTAATCGTAATAGCACTTATAAACCAAAAACTGGTAAGAGTTATTGAATTATAAACATATTTTCTAAAAAAATAGTGTTTATTAATCCAGGTACATTCAACATATATATCAAATATAATTGTAGAGTGCAAATTATGTAGTATTTATTTGCACTCTATTTTATTTACATAATACCCGGAAATTTTATAGTAAAGGAAGAATTAGTTCCGTTAAAGGTCGGCAGAAAAGTGGCCGTTGCGTATACGTCCTTCAAAGAGGGCGGCTATAAAGACGTAATCTCTGCAGGATTAGACTTTATTCCGGTAGTAGGAAATGCGAAGGCATTGGTTGAAGCCGTGATCGG
>NZ_JAXCLE010000046.1:0-1971 GCF_037027585.1 Solibacillus ferritrahens
TCCTACTCTCACAGGGGGAAGCCCCCAACTACCATCGGCGCTAAAGAGCTTAACTTCCGTGTTCGGTATGGGAACGGGTGTGACCTCTTTGCCATCATCACTTCACTATAGTCGGCTTCCAATACACGGCGCTATCCTTCGTCAACTTCCCTCGCTCTTTCAGTCACGTACTTAAGTACGCTCCTTCAATCACTCAGTCGTTTCCTCGACTAGCTTGTGTCTTGAAACCCTTAGAAAAAATATTCATTCTTTCAAAACTGGATAAACGTTTCATTGAGTTGTGCAATAAAATGTGGTTAAGTCCTCGACCGATTAGTATTCGTCAGCTACATGCGTCACCGCACTTCCACCTCGAACCTATCTACCTGATCGTCTTTCAGGGGTCTTACTTACTTGCGTAATGGGAAATCTCATCTTGAGGGGGGCTTCATGCTTAGATGCTTTCAGCACTTATCCCGTCCACACATAGCTACCCAGCGATGCCTTTGGCAAGACAACTGGTACACCAGCGGTGTGTCCATCCCGGTCCTCTCGTACTAAGGACAGCTCCTCTCAAATTTCCTACGCCCACGACGGATAGGGACCGAACTGTCTCACGACGTTCTGAACCCAGCTCGCGTACCGCTTTAATGGGCGAACAGCCCAACCCTTGGGACCGACTACAGCCCCAGGATGCGATGAGCCGACATCGAGGTGCCAAACCTCCCCGTCGATGTGGACTCTTGGGGGAGATAAGCCTGTTATCCCCGGGGTAGCTTTTATCCGTTGAGCGATGGCCCTTCCATGCGGAACCACCGGATCACTAAGCCCGTCTTTCGACCCTGCTCGACTTGTAGGTCTCGCAGTCAAGCTCCCTTATGCCTTTACACTCTTCGAATGATTTCCAACCATTCTGAGGGAACCTTTGGGCGCCTCCGTTACTCTTTAGGAGGCGACCGCCCCAGTCAAACTGTCCGCCTGACACTGTCTCCTACCCCGCTAAGGGGCATGGGTTAGAAGTTCAATACAACCAGGGTAGTATCCCACCGACGCCTCCTCCGAAGCTGGCGCTCCGGGATCTCTGGCTCCTACCTATCCTGTACAAGTTGTACCAAAATTCAATATCAGGCTACAGTAAAGCTCCACGGGGTCTTTCCGTCCTGTCGCGGGTAACCTGCATCTTCACAGGTACTATAATTTCACCGAGTCTCTCGTTGAGACAGTGCCCAGATCGTTACGCCTTTCGTGCGGGTCGGAACTTACCCGACAAGGAATTTCGCTACCTTAGGACCGTTATAGTTACGGCCGCCGTTTACTGGGGCTTCAATTCACAGCTTCGCTTGCGCTAACCGCTCCTCTTAACCTTCCAGCACCGGGCAGGCGTCAGCCCCTATACGTCACCTTACGGTTTTGCAGAGACCTGTGTTTTTGCTAAACAGTCGCCTGGGCCTATTCACTGCGGCTTCTCTAGGCTATGCACCCAAAGAAGCACCCCTTCTCCCGAAGTTACGGGGTCATTTTGCCGAGTTCCTTAACGAGAGTTCTCTCGCACACCTTAGGATTCTCTCCTCGACTACCTGTGTCGGTTTGCGGTACGGGCACCTCTCACCTCGATAGAGGCTTTTCTTGGCAGTGTGAAATCAGGAACTTCGCTCTAAAGAGCTCGTCATCACAGCTCAACGTTATAGTATGCGGATTTGCCTACATACACGCCTTACTGCTTGAACACGCGCAACCAACGGCGTGCTTACCCTATCCTACTGCGTCCCCCCATTTCTCAAACGGTGAGGAGGTGGTACAGGAATATCAACCTGTTGTCCATCGCCTACGCCTATCGGCCTCGGCTTAGGTCCCGACTAACCCTGAGCGGACGAGCCTTCCTCAGGAAACCTTAGTCATACGGTGCATGGGATTCTCACCCATGTTTCGCTACTCATACCGGCATTCTCACTTCTAATCGCTCCACCAGTCCTTCCGGTCTGACTTCAACGC
>NZ_JAXCLE010000047.1:0-1739 GCF_037027585.1 Solibacillus ferritrahens
CATACCGAACACGGAAGTTAAGCTCTTTAGCGCCGATGGTAGTTGGGGGCTTCCCCCTGTGAGAGTAGGACGTCGCTTCGCACATGTAAAACCACTGAGAAATCAGTGGTTTTTTTGTTGTTTAAAAAAAAGTGGTCTTTTCATTTCAAGACGCTAAGTTTATTAACCTTTGAAAAATGGATATGTGAAAATAATGGAGATGGAAAATTGAATATAGAGATTTCTAACTTTACGGATGACTATTATTCAGGTAATTCTTATTTATTTTTCTTCTGAAAAAGAGGAGCTTGAACAACTCAGCAACGCTTCGAACATTCCATTTAATTGCATTGATATGGTTTAGTCATAAACGTGTAAGAAGGAATGGAGAGGAAAGGTGAGGGATGTTTGATAACTAGATTTGAAATTCTACAGTAAAATAATAAATACTCAAATTGATATAAAGAGCTTGTTGGAAACATCTTTCGTGTGAGCGTAAAAGTGCAGCTAACTCAATAATATGCAACTTTACGGGTTAGCAGAATATTTATGTCATTTGTATAGAATTAAATACATCAACAGTTTAGCAATGATTTATTCAATTCCCCTAGAAAAAGGCAGACAAATGGATCCCATTTCTTAAGTATATAAGTTGATTTGAATGGTCTATTATTTCGTAAAATAGCCTTAAAAATTGATATTACTAGTTTAACCGCTTCTTACTGGTGGCATAAAATATTTTCTGATCATACTTTGCGCAATACCCCTTTACTTGAGTTGTAATTCGCAATAACTCTTCATTCCTTATAGTTTTCTAAGCAGTTTCATTTCATCTACTCCTTCAAAATTCTGATACTTTCTATGCGATCATGAGTCCACTACAAAATATCTTACTTATGCCCAGGTAGCTACCTTAACCGTATCTAACTTTTAAGAGTGACTTCAAATACATAGCTTTGGAAATGTTTTTAGGTTTAAAAGATATTATTTGATTATAGTTAGAAAAGGGATGTATAAAGCTTTATTAAATAATAGCTTTAACGTGGAGTGTATATTGAGATTATTAGTATTACTATTATCAATCTTTATTATTTGAGCTAGTTGTAATAAAGGGAACTAGTCAATATCCAGATCAATTACAGAGATGTCTAATTGACCAATGAAACCATTAAAATTAAAAATAGGCAAATTTATATCAATGACAAAAAATAGATCTGTTTTACGGATTTGGAACGAGCTTAGAAGTAGCATAAGAAGACTATTTTGAAACGGCCAATCTTAACTATATTAATAAAGAAGGTGTGGCTGAACACTAATACTTCGATAAACTAATTAAAATTGTGGAAGACATTGTATTTGTGTTAAATAATAAGGGGTGGAGAGGAACCGACAGTAAAGGTTTTGGGTTATTACTCGTAGAAATATTCAAGGTAAGGTTATTTGTATAAAATATTGTTATGTATTATATAGTTATTATTTGTATTAACTATATAAAATAAGGGGGATTTATAGTTGGTACAATAAATAAAAAGTAACCCCTGTAACTCTATTAAATAGTAGGTTATATATGGTTTTGATTTCGGATAGAAACTCATAGTTCTTATAAAAAAATAAAATTGCAAATAACTATTGCTAAATAAATAATATCGTGATATATTATTATAAGTCGCAACGACGACAACAGATTATAAAAAACATCCAAAAAAAGTTGTTGACAAAACAATCGCATGGATGGTATGATATAAAAGTTGTCATAAGAG
>NZ_JAXCLE010000048.1:0-1723 GCF_037027585.1 Solibacillus ferritrahens
CATTCAGGCCAATCTGAATGACGTCAAAATGTTTCATACTGACCGTGGAAAAGAGTTCGATAACAAACTAATTTCAGAGGCACTTGAAACATTCGGAATCCAGCGATCACTGAGCATGAAGTGATGCCCTTATGATAACGCCGTGGGTGAAGCGACGTTCAAGGTATTTAAAACAGAATTCGCTAATCAAGCTCACTTCGCCTCTCTTGAACAGCTCGCTCTTGAATTTGGGGATTACGTACACTGATTCAACAACCTACGAATTCACGGAACACTAGGCTATTTAACACCGATGGAATTCAAGTTACGGCCCCTATAATTTTTGTCCAGTTTAGTGTTGACATTCCAATTGTAATTTTATTCAAGTATCTGTTACCATCCCACAACATACTTAGATAAATAACTAAAACCTTTATGCTCATCATATCATTAAAAGTGAATATTTATTTCTTCTATTAATGCCTTTTCTAAATATTTTTCAAAATTAATAGCAATTACTTCTGCTTCAAATGTATCATGATCAAACCTTATTATTTCCGTATTAGGTGAGTTAAAACCTATTGGATTGCCCGCACCATCTATTCCAATTACAACAAATTTCTCATAATTTTTTGGGAGGCTCTCTCTAAATTTAAATGTTTGTTTTACAAATGATGGTGTAGCAACAAACTCTGCCTCTTTCAATCCTAAAACAATTGCTTCACCGACTGCTCCCGAACCATACCTTGTTAGAAACATTTTAAAATCCTCAGGTAACTTTACTTTTAGTTCATCTTCAGCTTGTGTCACTTCCTCAATATTAACAGGTCCTCCAAATGCTTCAGGGCACATTTCAAACTCTTCATCAATTGCATTTATCAATTCTACTTTCATTCGATTATTCCCCTTTTAATAATTTCATTTGCATATCTTGCTTTCCAGTATTCCTTACGCCATGTATTAAATTGTTGTCTGTCCTCCCCTGCACCAACTCCACCTTTATTCCCTAATGGATGCTGTCTTTTATTCCCTAAATCATGATATCTATTAGGCATTTCAATTATTGGTCCTTCAACCTTTTGTTTATGATGATGAAGTATTATTGTATCATTTGCCCCATCCTTTGGAGAGTAGCCCTTTTTAAATAAGTACTTTACCTGTTTATCAGATAAATGTGATAATGGGCGCTGCGCTTTAACCTCAATTCCTCTAAAAGTTGCTTTAAATTTACCTGTTTGTTCATATCCTTCTAATGCTTTTTGAATCTGTTTAGGCATTACTTTATAAATATCGTTTTTATCCGTACCCTTAGTCTGATCCTTAGCTTTCGCAGGTGGTAACGTTGTTGCACTTGCTTCCTTATTCGCCTGAGACGGTGCTTGCTGCTTTGTCGGATTTGCTGGTGTAGCGGAATCGGCCACATGTACTGTTTTACCTTTTGTATTTTTCGTTCCTGATGCTATGCTACCGAGAACCTTTCCTCCATGCTTCACACCTTTTACTAAAGGTCCTCCTAAAATAGCAGCAACTGATGCTCCGCGTTCCCAGCTTTCCAATTTTCTACCGGTAATTGGGTCTCTTCCAATCACGGCTTCCACTAATGCTTTCGCATTTCCTACTACTGGAATAAAGTCTAATCCTGCAGAGATTACGTCTTTATAGCCGCCCTCTTTGAAGGACGTATACGCAACGGCCACTTTTCCGCCGACCTTTTTCAAAGCCTTCTTCGTTTTCTTTACGGCGG
>NZ_JAXCLE010000049.1:0-1530 GCF_037027585.1 Solibacillus ferritrahens
CCTTTTTCTTGACCTTTTTGATTACCTTTTTGGCGGTTTTTTTCAGTTTCTTTTTGGCGGCCTTTACTGTTTTTTTAACGGATTTTGCCGCCTTTTTCACCTTTCCTACAACCGGGATACTGCCTAATGCCTTTCCGATTGCACCAAAAAAGCCTTTTCCTTTCTTCTTCGCCACTAGACATCACCCCCGGTTAGGGGAATCATGCCTAAAACATCGAGCGCTGAATCCAGGTCTTCAAAAATGATCACAATACGGGTATCTAACCTCGCATTGTGGTCTACTCATAGGTGTCATTGTATTAGTTATTTATACAACCTTGTGTGCTGAAACTATAAATAGGGTTACAAAAACTCTTGATATATCTAATGTTAAAGTACGATATCTTGAAGACCAATTTCTACTACTTCTTCATTTTCAATACTGATACCCAATCCATGTTCTGGTTCCCAAGTACAATCACATAATATCCCTACTCTTCTAATACCATCTTCAAAATCATACCCAATTAGCAAACTTGTAGGTTTAACAAGTTTTCCTAACTCGTCTATTGATGAAATCTTTGGTGCAATTTTTTCAATTTCTTCACTATTACTTTGCATTGCACGATAATCATCACAGTTTTCTAAATAATACTCAAGAATCTTATCTTCACTTTCCTTTACTATGTTAGGCATACTTGATTTGAATTGAGAGAATGCATCCCGCTGGTTCTGAGTAATTTCTTCATTCTCTTCACCATAGATGTTCAAAAATATTTTTTGGTTTTTCCCAAACATGGTTATTTCTATTGTCCCTATCCACAAATCTTCATAAACAATTTCTCCAAACAATTCATCTTTTTTCATTTTCTGAGTATCGTCCTTTCTTATTTAACTTCACTTACACCACCAAGGTGTCCAAATTTAAAATTAACATCCCTCGGAACTAGTTGTATGGTTTTCCCATCATTAAGCTCATGCCAAGTGTATTTGTTTTGTGATCTCCACTTTGCAACTTCAGCCTTTTTCCACTGCTTCTCTGGTGTTGACCATTGTTTTGCGAGTAACTCGTCAGCTTTTGAAAAATTAGAAGGTCTCGAACTAAACATACCCGTAATCTCAAATTCCGCCTTCGAAAATGGAGAAAAATCTGGCATTGCATTCTTGTATTCTACACCTTTAACTCCTGCTTTCTCAACATATGGTTTAACTTCAGGTTTGTCTGAAATAAAAGTTGATTCACCTCTTTCACCAGTCCATTTACCATTATTCACCGGAGTCTGATTTAACCTTTCTTGATAAGTGCTTTTCAAAGGTGTTACATCATAACCTTTTGTTACTTTAGGAATATTCCCCTTACCCTGCTCCTTCGTTTTCGCAGGAATTGCAGTTGTTGCGCTTGCTTCCTTATTCGCCTGAGACGGTGCTTGCTGCTTTGTCGTATTCTTCGGTGTTGGGGACTTGGCCAGATTTACTGTTTTATTTGTTGCTTTGCTACCCGATGTAGCTCCTGAAACAGCCTTTGCTCCGAGCTTTACGCTATGCTTCACA